>JANNFJ010001007.1:0-6166 GCA_031379725.1 Calothrix sp. OTE_75_metabat_31 | reverse complement strand
TCTATCAATGCTTTTCGGCATTCTTCAGTTTCCCAAAGTATGAGTATTAACTGAGGAGAAGTTTCAGCACAACGAAATGCTGCTGGCGCCATCATGATGGGTCGTAGCATTGGAGTTGATAAGTCATTTGGTTCTTTTGGTGTTTTATCTTCTTTTTTATGTGGCTTTCCTGGTTCCCAAAAAGATACTTGATTTCCTGAAACTTTGACAGCTTTACTTACTCGCCTTAAAGGAAGGTCTGCTTCTTCAATTCTATCTTCGATTGCTTGATCTAAACTAGCTAAATCAAAAGGGCTAACACCAGGAAAACAAAAATTAGTGACACGATGTCTATTATCATAAGCAATGGCAGCTTTTAATTTTGCTGATTTTTCTGACCAATTATAATTTGGCTGTTCAGCTAAAATATGAGGGTCAGGAAGTTGAGTACTATTGATTTTTAATAGCTCACTAATAGCTCTATGCCAAGCTGATAAGCCTTCTGTACCTCTACGCTTTATACTTAAAGGCATAAAAGTAAACGGCTGTTTTGAACCATCTAGCCAACGATGATTATCACCAATATATGCCGTAGCTCCATTATAAGGAAGCTTTTCTTTTGCCTCAGTTATCCAACGTCTAATTGAAAGCTGATGATAAATCATCGGTTCAGATTGCCAAGGAACTGTATGCAGTTTGAAGGTAATAACGAATGAAATTTGAGCTTCCCCAACTACCTCTAGTTGCTTGATATCTTCTTTATTCTTCACAAGTTTAAGAAGCGGAACTCTTTGAGGAGGAAAAGACATGAGTTCGGTGCCTTCAAGTTTGACTACTGGGTAAAAAGTTAATTGATACTTACTTTCCCCATAAAAGGTAACTGTTGGATTTTTCAGAAACTCTCTAGCAATAAAATTTGGCATGACCTGATAACGAAAATCTATTTTATAGTTACTATTGGCTTCGCTCCAATAACAATTTGTGATTATTTTCTTTTCCCAATGCCAGTCATTATTATTAAGTTTCGCAATCCGTAAATCAACTGCATTTTCTCCTAAACACCAACCAAATTCTTCTCGCAACCAATCCTTGACTAACTCAGGTAAATGAGAAATATCAACGGCTTCGGAAGCAAATATCCAGGGAGTTCCAGAACGGCGCCAAGCATTACGCTCTGTTTTGATAATCTGTGGGAAGGTTGCAGAAATAATATGGTTAAGTGAAGAAACAGGAATTGATGGATATTTTGAGTGACCACTCTTCGCACGCTCAGATGCCAAAGATTGAGCAACTTGGCTCCATGTTATTGGGACTAGAAGGTAATGTATACTATATTCTATATTTTCTATTAATTTCCATGCTCCAAGCGAAAGAGTATCAAAATTTTTACTCATAATTTTAATTTCCTTGTTTGTTGAAGTGCGTTTAAGAATGCTCCGTAGAGCGATGTTGCTAGAGTTACTTCCCAAGGGTCTTTATCTTTTGGGTCAACCGCTTTTTCTAACTCTTTGAGAATCCCTACTAAAAGCGAAGTGTTTTCTGTATCGGATTGATGTTCTGCTGATTTTGGTGCAAACTTTTTATCGAGAAAATGGACAATGCAAGGCACACCACCCCGTACTAGGCGCCCGATTACTTGCCAAATACTTACTAACTGGGTCCAGCAAAGTATAGTAAGCTCATCCTCAAATAGATGTTGGAACAATTTAGCACGACAGTTTAACTCAACCATTTTGGTAAGAGCTGCTGCATAAAACTTTTCATCGGCTGTTTTTAAAGTTAAAGCTTCGCCCTGGCTTAGTAATGGTTGGTAAAAGCTTAATTCTAAAACATTTTCCAAAGCCCAATTATTGATTTGTTGGACAGTAGTTTGCCAGTCATCTGGGACAGGCATTGGTCGGCAAAGAAACAGCGCTGCTCCAAATGCTGCAATTCTTTGATCGTTAAGGATGTTGTGACCTCGTTCGAGCGCCATTAAAGGAGCAACAACTATTTTATAAGGAAGGTTTTTGAGGTTACGAATTTTACTTCTTGGAATACCAGCTAAATTTGCCGGGGCATTATCGCGACGTAAAACAGCGATTTCATCTATGTTTTTAACATTTTGGTACAATGGTTTTAAGATAGTTTCAACCAATGCTGCTTCATCATAGCTATTTGTAATAATTAATATGCGTCCTCTATCTCCCCATATTTTCGGGTCATGCTTTCCTTTATCTTCCAACGTCTCGAACAAATTATCTAAAAAGCTTGTTGCATGTCCAGATTTATTATAAATCGCTTTAACCATCTCCTCAACTGCGTTGACTCTGGCACGAGGCAGCAGTCCTGATACGGCAATATGTTCTCCATCCATTCTTTTCTGGGGACTATAAAAAAATTCACTTTGAGCAATCCCCGCGTCTCCAGCAGCGTGATTATTTTTAGCTGGTTCTAGTAATATATCAGGCTTCTTACGAATATGATATGCAGGTGAGCCTGGAGCATAACTAGTTCCAGAAATAATTACTGTATGTGGTCCATCCCATTCATCTGCGGCAAACAGGGTCGGAAAATTTAGAAGTAAATAACGTCCTATACCTACATAGCGAAAGTATTCTAATTTTCCACCTTTATCTGTCCTATCTCGTGTGTACCTAAATCCTAAAATGTTTCCTACTGGAGCAGCTGGCACAACTGGAAGATAGTCACGGGGTGGACGGTGTACTAGCGCTTGACTTGTATCATGAAGGTCAATAAATGAACGTATTGTAGTAAAATTATCAACCAAAAAAATTAAACGGTTATCCAAAATTGTTACTAGTATAGCGAAGATTGTATTACGTACTAAATCTTCAAATTGCTCATCAAGTGGTATTTGTAGACTGTTAGTTTCTAACCATTCCTTCCACCATTCAGTAACTTCAGCCCCGATAATCGGGTCGGTTTCACCGCTGAGTATACCTAAAGCGATTTCTGATAACTTTCCACCACGACTGCGACTTAAGGGTGCTTGTAAAAATCCCTTAAATGTTTCCATTAATTCTTGGCGGCGTTGTCGCTGCCCAGGAGAAAGCAAACCAGCCAACATCTTTTGTTGTCTTAGTTGCATTGTTTGACGACGAGTCAGTTTTGATTTTTTTGAGGTAGGAGGTGATTGTTGAGAAGCTTGAGCATTCGCTTGTTCGATATCAGAAATAACACGAGCAAATAGTGAATTACCTGTGAAAGGCTCGTTTCCCAACCATTCAACTAATCTTGATTGTTTATAAAGGTACGGGCACATACGATTAATAGTCTTTTGGGCATCGTATTGAGCGTTTGTCCAAGATTCAAACCAAGCTGCTGTCATGCTGACACGATTAGAATTGTAGATTGGGGTAATATTAATTCCCAGCTTATTAAGAAACGAGTTATTCGAGTTGTCTAACAAAACCTCATCTGGTGCAAAAGCTTCATCTAGCTGTACCTGCACTCGGTCAGCTTCATCAATAAATAGATATTTACATTCCCGATAAATTGCTTCTACAAAAGTAAGTTTTTCTGTTAGTACTTGTCGAGGCACGCGCGTATGAACTAAGCTAGCCGGAGTTAATATCCATACCATAGCTTCTGCTGTATCGCGTTCTAACTGATGACGTGGACACTTGTAATAAAAAGGACAAGTACTTGTTTCCAATTCATCATCGTCTTCATCATTCTTTTGTTTTTTAATATTTTTTTGGTAAAGATTGTGACAAGGTTCATCACCAAATTCCCATTTTTCTTCTGATTGCACTGTAGCAAGTAGAGGACAAACAGGGCTAAACCAACGCCATGCAGGGTGCAATGCTCCTTGTTCAATATCTTCACCTAATGTTGCCAAAATTGGTTCGTAGACTTTTTCTAGTTGTTGAGCGCGCTGAGTTCCTAATATCGGTGCCGCATTAATACCCAACCCAAAGCGAAACAGCGATGCAAGACGTACTGTTGAAGCAACATCACTTACAACCAAAGCACAACGCTCTTTTCGTAAAGCAAAGTGATAAGTTAAAACCTCTAAGACAGTTGTTTTTCCGACATTTAATAAACCAACGATATGCACCAGTTGCTCTATACGTATATATCTACCAGGTTGATAATCATTAGATGATACATCGTATAACTTTAATGCAATCCCACTAAGCCGTTCGTAATAATTCTCAGCATCAAAGCCTGATATACGGAGTTTTTCATCCATTTCTTTAGCATCGAGGAGTAAATCATCAAAGCTAACGGTATCAGGAGGATTTAAAGCAGTACGCCGACTTTGAAAAGAAACCGTTGGCTTACAAGCAATATTTGCTACAGCTTCAGAAATTTTTATTGGGACTTCAACTGCTGTGTTGCCCTTATAGGATATTTTTGCGAACCAATATCCCTTCGTAGCTAATTCAACTTTACGTATCTGTAATGGTGGAGTTTGAGAAAGAGTTTTTTGGTATACCTGTCTTCGCTGAGGTAAAGTACTTGATGGAATTAACTTTGGTACATCACTTTTGTCTTTGAAGTCAAAAATTCGGATACTTTTTGGTACATCAACGTATTCAGCTAGCGAACGTTCCCATTGCTCACCTTTACGTCGCACGAGGTAAAAACGTGCCCTTTGTATGAGCAACCACTTTTGATCACTCCTTAGTTCATTTATCGGAAAACGATGTCCTATGAGCAAAGCATGTACGGAAATTGCAGGTTGTTGCGGCGCCACTTCTCGAAGCAAAGTTAATCCTAACTCCACTTCGGTAATTACTTTCGCAAGGCGTTCTAATTCTTGACTCTGTACAAAGTCGTTTGCTTCTGGTAGATTTACTTTTACGTAACCAATTAAGTCATCATTGTCACGTAAAGCTTTACGTAAGCCGATTCCCCACTCATTAATATTACGCATGATTCTTTTTCAAAACCTCTTTAGCTTGGTCAATAATTTCACTAATCAGTTTTAAACGCACGCCACCAAGTAATGGTTCTAACTGTTCGCGCCGAGCTCGAATACTCAGTTGTTTTTCGCGTCGATCAGGAAAGACAATAAAAGTTTCTTTAAAATCAGAGCGATTTTGTAATTTTCTTACAGCATTTTGTAAGCGCTCATCATCTTCCCCACCCAAATATGCCCAATCTTTAACATCAATTGCCCAGCGATTTTTTTTGCTAAACTCCACAAGTAAGTCGAATTCATCAATTTCTGGCCAAAGCTTGACATTGTGGACACCTATTTCATTTAAAGTATTAGCCAACCAAAGTTCCCAAATTCCTGGTATGGTGCCATACCGATGTACTCCAGGTTTAACACTCTTCAAAGTTTCTGCATCTTCTTTAGAAACAGTTGGTAAATAGGAAAGCTTATTCTCAGCGCTAATCCGCTCGCAGGTATGACTTTGACAGATATATGAATTTTTATACTTACGCATCACGTATTTACAGCGTGGACAGAAATGGTAAGTTTCCTCTTCAACCAAATCAACTAAATCAATATAAATCCGCAATAAAAAATCACGCAGTGGTCTGAGCTCATTGCTTAAAAGGCGCCGAAATTCAAGATAAGGAAGAACGGGATACTCAATAATTAGCTTCCGCAAAGCAACATATTGGTCTTGCAATTGATTCGCTCGACAGTACTGTAGTACGTCTAAAAGAACTTTTTCTTGGACTTCTTTCTCAACATCCTTTCCCATGACTTGCCATTGTGTAGCAAACTCAGAAACATCGCCATCTTCAACAAGCGTCACATCTGGAGAAAGATTTTCAATTTCTTCTGCCGCAGGTTTCCATTCAACAACAGGTTTTTTTGCCCACTCAAAAAATTCTGGAATATTTGAAGGGGCTTGCTCATCCCCTTGCAATAATGATGTTAAGTACATTCTTGATATTCCCAACCGCAGAGCATCTGGGACACGTCCCCTGGAAGTCGCTTCTTTTTCTTGCCATTCTCCTAATCCAGTTGTTACATACTGCAATGTTTCCTTTGCTAGAAGTCGCAATCCTTGTTCTAATTCTGGGTCTGGTTTAACTAAGCGAAGACTACGCGCGATGTTATCATCCCAGTCCACATCGACACCCCGCATAGTTTGCAACCAACGTTGAAGCGTCGCGCGTTGTCGTGGTTGCATTCCCAGTTCACAACATAGCTCTTCTAATGTCGGTGGTTGTTTGTGGCTGCGAAACCACTGCCGTAACGCTTCTAGAATTTTGT
>JANNFJ010000122.1:0-3456 GCA_031379725.1 Calothrix sp. OTE_75_metabat_31 | reverse complement strand
TTGTTGGTCAGTAGTCAGTTGTCAGTGGTCAGTGGTACTCAACTCATTACAACTGACCAACAACAACTGACTACTGACCAACAACAACTGACAACTGACCAACAACAACTAACAACTGACAAACAACAACTGACAAATTATAAAATTCGCTTCCAAGTCGAAGATACAGGGATTGGGATTATCTCAGAAGAATTGAAAAAAATCTTTTTGCCATTTGAACAAGTTGGTAACAAACGACGCATGGCAGAAGGAACAGGACTCGGACTAGCAATTAGTCAGCGAATTATTCAGATGATGGGTAGTTGTATTCAAGTAATTAGTACACCTGGGGAAGGTAGTACTTTTTGGTTTGATATCGAACTTACTTCTACAATTAACACAATCGAATCACTTAATTGCAAGTTGATAGGTAATATTATCGGTTATGAAGGAACCCGTCGCCAAATACTAGTAATCGATGACCGTTGGGATAACCGTTCAGTGGTTGTCAATTTACTCGAACCATTTGGATTTGACTGTATCGAAGCAGCAGACGGACAGCAAGGAATCGAAGCAGCATTATTACATCAACCTGATTTAATAATTACCGATTTGGCAATGCCTGTTCTTGATGGCTTGGAAATGACTAAATTAATACGTAAATATACTGAATTTGAAAATACGATAATTATTGCTTCATCTGCCAGCGTCTTTGAAAGCGATCGCAGTTCGAGTATCGAAGCAGGTGCTAATGATTTTTTACCCAAACCTGTTGAAACCGATGAATTACTAGCGCAAATTGGTCGATATTTAAATTTAACTTGGATATATGATACACAGGTGAATAACCCTAAACCTGAAATTCAAATTAAAACATCAACATTAATAAGTCCCCCACATCACGAATTGAAATCACTGCACCTTGCGGCACGTATGGGTGATATTGAAATCATCGAACAAGAAGCAAACCGCATCTGGCAACTCGATATTATCTACGAACCCTTTGCGAACAAATTACTACAGCTTGTCCAAGAAATGAATGAAGCTGAAATTTTAAAACTAGTTCAACAAGCGATGGAGAAAAATAACTAATGAACACAATCCAAAATCAAATCTTGATAGTCGATGACAATTCTACCAACACCAAAGTTTTATTCGATTGCCTAAAACTAGTTGGATATCGAGTCCTAATTGCCCAAAGTGGAGAAAGTGCCATTGAAAAGCTCAATTTTGTGACACCCGACTTAATTTTACTCGATGTGATGATGCCTGGAATCAATGGTTTTGAGACTTGCCAGCGTTTAAAAGCATCCCCCACTACGCAAGATATTCCAGTTATCTTTATGACAGCACTCTCCGATACCGACGAAAAAGTAAAGGGTTTCACCCTTGGTGCGGTAGATTATATAACTAAACCCTTCCAGCAAGAAGAAGTACTTGCCCGTGTTAGCACGCATTTACAGCTTCGCAACCTAACCAAACAGCTACAAATCCTCAACCAAAACCTCGAACAGCGAGTTACCGAAAGAACTGCCGAACTTACAACAGCATTAGAACAGGTGCAAAACTCCCAGCTACAGTTAATTCAAAGCGAAAAAATGTCATCTTTGGGTAACTTGGTAGCAGGAATTGCCCACGAAATCAACAATCCCGTCGGATTTATTGCCGGAAACATCGAACAAATAGATTTAGCTATTAGCGATGTTATCGACTGCTTGCGACTTTACCAAGAAGCATTACCCAACCCTGGGAGTAAAATCGAAGCAAAAATAGCCAAGATCGAATTGGGATACCTGATTGAAGATTTGCCCAAAATGGTTGCATCGATGAAAATAGGATGCGATCGCATTCGTGATATCAGCATATCGCTACGTACCTTTTCTCGTGGCGACACTGACCGCAAAGTTGCCGCTGACATCCACGAAGGTATCGACAGTACCTTAATGATTCTTCAACATCGACTCAAAGCTGACGATACCCGTCCCGCAATTCAAGTCATCAAAAATTACGGCAACATTCCCCACATAGAATGTTATCTGGGACAACTTAACCAAGTATTTATGAATATTATTGCCAATGCGATAGACAGCTTTGAACAAATCAATCAAAACCGTAATTATTTAGAGATTGAAGCCAATCCAAATATTATTAATATAACTACCTTATCCACCGACAATCAACAAATTATTATTAAAATTGACGATAACGGTTCGGGAATGCCCGATACAATCAAAACCCGCATCTTCGACCATTTGTATACTACTAAATCCATCGGTAAAGGCACCGGACTCGGACTATCAATATCCAAACAAATCATCGAATCCAAACACAATGGAATCCTTTGTGTCGAATCCGAACCAGGTAGAGGAACCGAATTTGCAATAATATTACCAATTAACTAACTAAATTTGCATTCCCTCTTCTTTGCGCCTCTGCGGCTGGTGCGCGATATATTAAAATATATTTCCAAAACAAATAAAACTAATTATTTAAAATCTCAAGATTCTTGAGAGTTTACTATTAATCTGTGTCATTAATTCTGTTGCTTGCTTCGGTACAGGGTGGGGTTGCTAGATCCCCGACTTCTTAAAAGATGTCACTGGCGAATAAAGGGTAAGACCCCTCCATTGCGCCGAATATGCCGTAGGGGCACGATATATCGTGCCCCTACAATACCGACCGGATAACGAAAAATCGTTCAATGAGGGCCGACACCCCTGATTCGCCAGCGGCATCCCTTCCTAAAACACTATTGTCCAACCTTGTTTTTGAGCATCGTCTTTGGTGTAAGAAACACCATCAACTTTCAGACCACTGTTATCGAGGAGGGTAATAATACCACCGTCGTTGGTCAGGTTGATATTTTGGCTAATGGCAACTTTTAATACTTCACCTGGATTAATTGTGCCATTGAGCGAGTGCTTCGCTTTGAGTTTGTCGGCTAATGTCCAACCTGTTAAATCAACTGCTTCGGCTGAGGTATTGATTAAAAGTACGGTTTCCTTACCAGCATCATTACCGATTGGGTTGACCATTGCTGCCATAATCCGAACTGCAGAAGATGTAACAGTAATTCCAACATTGTCAATACGGTTGCCAGTCTTATCATCGGTGTGGAACGACTGCGACTGGAATGCTAAAAAGATGCCTACCCACTGCTGACGTGATGGATAATGAATTAGCAATCCTCCATCTTGCCAAACACCGTTGTCTCTTTGAAATTGACCCGCATTACCCTGGTTCATGTGGATATCGTGGATACCATTGCCAGGTAAAAACCCAAAATACTTATCCTTAACATCAGGTTCGGGACCCCACTTCTCACCAAATGCGTAAATCGAGGTATCTTCGCTGTCGATAGCGCGTTTAATATACAACTCGATTAACTCGTTTAAGTCGTTGTCGGGACCGAACCTGATGTTAAGGATAAGTATTTTGGGTTTTTACCTGGCAATGGTATCCACGATATCCACATGA
>JANNFJ010000076.1:0-1770 GCA_031379725.1 Calothrix sp. OTE_75_metabat_31 | reverse complement strand
AATTATTGCGAGATACGCTGTCCATTATGGCGCATGGCGATGCTGCTTTTTCATCGCCCACTAATCAAAGCGGCATTTTACTCGACGATTGGACGGAGGAAATACCGACGACGGAGGAAACTACTGGCGTGGCTTTTCACTACAATCAACCCAATGCCATGCCGCCGCAAGCCTTGTTGCTCTGTGTCACGCCGAATATCACAGGCAGTTGGACCTGGGATGAATTGATGAATATTATCAACGATACGTTTGAACGCGCTAAACGCCGCGCCGTTGAACCGACGCATCTTGAAAATCGCTACGAATGGGTGACTTTGTTGCCCGCGCTCGTCAGCGAATTTAGCGTTTGGCACGTTGGTGATGCAATGGGAGTTGACGCAGTTGTACGAATAGCTGCGAAAAAATCCAACAAAACTTTACATATTCATGTTGTTACTGGACATCAACGCTACGACTTTGCCAAGCGGTCTAAAAGAATGATTGATGCGATAAACCCCCGGTACGAGGGGAGCGCGATCGCAAATGCTGATAATAATAAATTAATTGCTTTTGCTAACAAGCCCTGCCCCAAGGCTTGCAAGCCTTCTAAAAATCCATCGGGTGAAGGGTCGGGTACTTGGCTAACTATTGCCTACGCTCATCACCTTGATATACCAGTCGAGGTTATTTTCCTAGAGTCTGGGTTAGAGCTTCCCGACTGGTTACAACCTGGCGATAGCGCAAAGACTCGCAACGAGAATCGCCCTGTGCAATTAACCCTTTGGTAATTTCTATGTTCGTAGTTTGCTATTAATTGCAAGCTACGAATTGTCAATGTTACTGCTCGCTGCGCTCGCCCCGAACCCCCCAAAACAACCCAACCCAATACCACCAACAAAGAATTACTCCCCTAAAGAATCTTCCTTTACTTGAGCGATCGCATTGCGTACAGCATCTCGAATAAATCGCCCCATGAAACCCTTTTCCTCACTTTGGGCAATACTTCTGAGCCAGTCTGAATCCTCTTGGTAAAGGCGAGTTGTTATCACCTGCTCTGCGAGTACCCCTTCATACTGGTTTTTACCTTCTGGGTTGCCGACATGCCCTTTCGGCGCTCCCCGTTGCTTTTTTTCTTTCTTTTCCATATATACCAAGTGTACGAGGTTCCTACGTCCACATTAGCACCACGATCAAAAGATTTTTACATTGTTACAGTTTGTAAATATTCCTTGTGTACAAGCAAAATATTTTATATCATGTACACATGGCAAATAAAACCCGGTGCGAACCGGGCATCAAGAAAAAACATTAACTACCATGATTACTCAAGAATTAGTGACGCTGTTGCAACAAGTTACTTTTAACTATCTAAATTTCACAATTCAAATTGAATTACCCAATCCTCACGAGGATAATACTGTTCGCGTTGCTATCTATCGAGTAGAAGGTACATACGACTCAAGTCTGTACAACTCTTTCCTCACTAACTACCAATTTAGTGCTGACAACCTTGACCCCAATAATTGGGTACTAGAAGCAATAGAAACAGCTATCGCAACTTTGAAAAGATGGGATGTTGCTTATTTTTCCGATTGCGACACTTTATTAGTATCCCAAAGCAATAGTGAAGAGGATTTAGAGATGATTCCGTTCTAATAAGTAATTGATAATAAGGGGGTTTTAAAGCACCCCTTATTATTAAGACTCTTTCAGATTGACGAACTTAGATTCATTACTGGACATGCCCCTTCGGCGCTCCCCGCTGTTTCTTACCTATATATGGAAAAGATA
>JANNFJ010000997.1:0-7175 GCA_031379725.1 Calothrix sp. OTE_75_metabat_31 | reverse complement strand
TTTTACTTGTACTTTTCCCACTCAATAAATACTAGAACCCCCTACTTCCTCAAATCTGACGGGGTATTGCAATTAAAGAACATTGCCGGGTCAGGTGAAGGGTAAACTTCGACAATATTTTGCTGTAACCATTCTTGAAACGAACGTCCACCTTGGTCAATAAATTCATTCAGTGACGGTAAACACTTTTTACGATAGAAGCCGCATAAAGGTTCCCACCCTTTGGAATGTTGAACCAGACATGCTTTCGCATCTTCTCTCACACTATCTAATTTTTCGATCCACGCTTGTAGTATCTCTACTTGCAACTTCGGTAAGTCGCAAGCAAGTAACAGCACCCATTCGGTTTGCACCTGCGCTAGTCCTTGGGCAAAACCAATAATTGGACCGTGGGTTTGTAGTTCATCCTTTTTTTCACCCGTTAATAATTCTTCACGAATAAATGAACAATTTGGTGGTAATAAATCCTGATACCGTTCTTGCCAAGGAGTAACAACATAAACTGTATTCGCACAACCCGCAGCAACTTGGTAAACTCGCAGCAATAGGGGTATACCATCCATAGGAAGCATAGCTTTATCTTGCCCCATCCGCGAACTTTTACCCCCGGCTAAAATTATGGCGGTTAGTTTGTTATTGATCATTTATTATTTTCTCCTACCCCCTCATTTGACTTTGCTGAACTTGCTGTAATAACTGTTCTAAATTTGCAGGTGCAGGTAGGCATTTTAAACCTTGGCAAACTAAACCAATAGTTCCTACAGGTAAATTAGATTCCGAAAATACAACCGTAGGTAGATGACGGCGTGACAGGGAATCTATCTGCGCGGAATTAGTCTGAATTAAAGTCGAATTTCGATACCAATCTAAAGCCGAAAACAAGCTAGGACATGCTTGAGGTGCGCTACTCATTACCCCTCGAAAGGCTTTTAACGCTTGTGCAGTTAAATCGAAATAATGCAAATTATCAGTGAGAAGGGCAAGACGGACAAGATTTGCTAAAGCAATTCCATTTGCTGAGGGTGTGGCATTATCCTGGTAGCTGCGTTCTCGAACAATTAAATCTTGACTGCGATCGCTAGCAGCATTATAGTAACCACCTTCGACACTCCATAGATATTCATCGAATTGATTTTGGAGTGCGATGGCGTTTTCTAGGAATGAGGGAATAAGCGAGGCTTGATGTAAATCTAAAAGTGCTTTAATAAAAAATGCGTAATCTTCCGACTGTGCCAACAACGTTGCTTGACCTTCATAGTTAAGTCGGTGGAAGCGTCCATCTACAAACTGATGGTTGAGGATAAAATTTGCGGCAGTCGTAGCAAGTTCCAAATAAACGGGTTTGCCAAATACAGTATATGCTCGTGCTAACCCAGAAATCATTAAGCTATTCCAGGCAACAATCATTTTTGTATCGGTAACTGCGGGGATGCGTCCTTGCCAATTGATGGTTTTAGCTTCTTGGTTATTACGTGCAGGTGGAAAGGTTTTAAGATTTTCAGTATTTTCACCGTACCGGGCTGCAAATAGCTTTTGTAGAATAGCTTCTAAACTTGCGTTTAGTGTTCCCGCACGTTGCCGCTGTAAAACGCTTTTTCCCTCAAAGTTACCGTTAACGCTAACGGTGAAATGCTGTTGTAATTGCGTTAGTTCTTCTATTGTTAGTAATTGCTCAAGTTCACTGTAACTCCAAACGTAGAAAGCACCTTCCTCTGGTTCCGATTCTCCAGGGGAGACAAAACTGTCCGCATCTTGGGCAGCGTAAAAGTAACCTTCAGGTGCAGTCATTTCGCGTTGAAGCCATTCGACTGTGAATGCGATCGCTCGTTCAAATGCTGGTTCTTCGATCCCCGCACTCCAAAGATTTGCTAAATACTCAACAATTTGCCCGTTATCGTAGAGCATTTTTTCAAAATGGGGCACTGTCCAAGTTGGATCGACAGTATATCGATGAAACCCACCTGCTACATGGTCGAAAATTCCACCCAAAGCTAAATCGAGTCCGCGTTGCTGACAAACTTCTCTACCGTCATCTGATGATGCAAAATTAAACCGACTTCCGCGCAATGCCATGAACGCATGGGGAATCATCGGGAAACTATTGCCGTATTGGTTGGAAGTAATTACTCCCGTACAACTCGACCAACCTTGCCGTAATAATTGATTATCTTCAGCAACCGTTGTTCCATCGGTTTCTAAAATGGCATTAGCAACTAAAGCTTCTAGAATTACGGCTTTGCGTTCCTGTAAATCAGCTTTTTCGGTATCGTAATATTGGCGTAATGCTTGCAAAACTTGGAGAAAACCCGGACGACCGTAACGGGCATCAACAGGGAAATAAGTACCTGCATAAAACGGTACTAAATCATCTGGCGCAAGGAATATATTTAAGGGCCAGCCACCTTGACCGTTCATCATTTGCAAAGCTTGCATGTAGATGCTGTCGAGGTCGGGACGTTCTTCGCGGTCTACTTTGATGGGGAGAAAATGATCGTTTAAGTATTGTGCGATCGCATGGTTTGAAAATGCTTCGCCTTCCATGACAGTACACCAATGGCAGCTAGAGTAACCAATGGAGAGAAATATCGGTTTATTTTGTTCCTTTGCAGTCACGAGTGCTTCATCACACCAGTACCACCAATCGATAGGGTTCTCGGCGTGTTTGCGAAGATAGAGGCTATATGCTGACTCTAAGCGATTAGTCATAATTTCGATGCACGTTTGTAAGCCATAAGCCCAGTCTAACCTTTAGGGATTCATCTTCGTACATCCCACCAATATATCTCTCAAATTGGATAACTCGTAATCGCTAACCCCTAGTAAAGCGCTGACTGGGTAATTGATAAAGGTTTTTCTACTAACGATGGTGATAGTTGATTTTGATTTGTAGTATTCGAGCTTAGTGTTACAACCAAATGAAGCAAGAAAGTAATAATAGCGGCTTGTATAAGTTTTTCCAACATAGCTTCTCCCTTCGGATGGATGGCACGGGTGGTAAAATTATTTCCATCTAACGCGCCTGGTAATTTTTATCTACCTCTTGAGGGGGATTATATCCGGAATTAGAAAGTCAAAATGCCGACAATGTTACAAATGGAAGGCAAGGGGGACAAGGGGGACAAGGGGGACGAGGGAACGTTATTATTTTCTCCCTTGTCTCCCCCCTCTTCCTTGTATTGCCCCTCTTCCTATTCCCTACTCCCAACTGTTCGGTTAATTAGACAGCAATCGGCAGCTAGAATCGATAAAATGTACCTAAAATCACTACAAGTAAGCTGAATGATTCCTATCGTAATTGAACAATCAGGCCGGGGCGAACGCGCTTTTGATATCTACTCGCGGCTGCTGCGCGAACGTATTATATTTTTGGGACAACCGATTGATAGCAATGTAGCTAACTTGATTGTTGCTCAACTTTTATTTTTAGATGCTGATGACCCAGAAAAGGATATATATATGTATATCAACTCTCCTGGCGGTTCGGTGACTGCTGGTATGGGTATATTCGACACGATGAAATATGTCCGTGCTGATATATGTACTATTTGTACCGGACTTGCAGCAAGTATGGGTGCATTTCTCCTCAGCGCAGGTACTAAAGGCAAGCGAATGAGCCTTCCTCATTCGCGGATTATGATACACCAGCCTTTAGGTGGTGCCCAGGGACAAGCAACCGATATTGAAATTCAAGCCAAAGAAATTCTCTATCACAAGCGTCGCTTGAACGAATATTTAGCTGACCATACAGGTCAACCGTTTGAAAAGATAGTCGAAGATACCGAACGTGATTTCTTCATGTCGCCGGAAGAAGCTCAAGAATATGGTTTAATCGACCAAGTAATTGACCGTCACTCTGCGGGCAGTCGTCCGCTGGCAGTTCTAGCGAATTAGGAAATGTAAAAAATTATCCCGTAGGATAGGCATCTTGCCTGTCCTACAGGATATTTAAGGATACAAGGCGTTTATGCGAGCAATTTCTAAAATATTTTTTGATTAAAAACCGTATTTAAAATCCAGCAATTGGGTCAATGGCTAGAGGATCATCCACAGGAGTTGGTTGAGATTCGAGGTACAAGCGGAAATCGCGTAACTGGTCATCGGAGAGTGTATGCCGTGACTTCTGTCCGTAAGTTTTAAACAAATAATCTCGACCTTGTTCGATTGTCCATTGCAAACGCTCCATTTCGACTGCAATTTTGGCAATGTCATCGGAATTATCTTTGGGTTGGGTCGTCTTTCTGGTACGCTTGGTTGTGGTTTGGGCTGTAACTGATGCGTCAGGTATTCCAATTTCTGTGGATGGGTTGTAGTTGCGGGGTACAAAAGGTGTGACGTTATTTGGTGGTGCAACTGCGGTTAGTGGTAATTCGGTTTGGGGGGTAACCAAATCCAAAGGGGAATCGAATACAGGTTCGGGACTGATTGTAACTGGTGGAACTTGATTTATTGGTGGTGTAATATTTTCTTGGGGAGTCGAATCAAAGACAATTGCGGGTTGGGAAGTTACTTCCAACAATGTTGCATTTTTTGTTTTAGTTGCACTAGGTGTAGTAGTGGGTGCAACTTGTTCAAGTTGTCCTAAATCGGATGTCGGTGCGCTGTGTTTGTTTGTAATTGGTACTGCTGCTTCTGATTTTGCCGATATTACTTGAATAGGTTCGGTAACAGGTGCTTCTGTTTCGATGACAGTAATTGGTACAGGTTCTTCTAATTTTGGTGATATTACTTGAATAGGTTCGGTAACAGGTGCTTCTGTTTCAATAACACCAGTACTGATTACTACATCTGTTTCTGGTAATGCTGATTCACTTAGTTCTACAATTGCTGCAACTGGTTCGGCAATGCGATCGCGTATGTCCGTTGCCGTACCACGAACCAAAGGCAAAACTTCAATTTGCTCGGAGGGTGATTGAGTATTACTTGTGTCAATACCAGTCACTACGGAAATAGTGGGTTTTGCAGCTTCGACTGCGGCTGATTGTGGTTGTGTATTGGGAACTTCTCCAAAAATGGTAATAACTCGTTCTCTGGCACGGTCTTCAGCATCTTCTAAGATTTCTGAAGCTGCCATGCCTGTAACGCGGGTTACACCTTCGATTTGCAAACTCGCTCGAATAATATACTTGCCTTGGAAAATTTGAACCAATTCGGTCAAAAGGCTAGCGGTGGGATATAGATGGAACGAACCCAACATAAATATTACTTACCCAAATCTGTCTGTTTAAATATCGAGACTTAATGCTGTAACGAAAAGCTCTCTTAAAGTATCGCTCAATAATTTGCTAGTAATGTTTTGTACTTTCCGTGCTTAAAACCAAAGTTCAAAATATACTTGTTGGTTGGTAACTACGAGATACGTTCAACTCAAGAAGGCATTTTGGCTTGACAAATCATGAAAGCACAAATTGTTGCATAACGAGCGTATCCTCATTGTAGCACGCAGTTGTAAGCTATAAGCCAAGTTTTGTGCTTGCAACTCTAAGTGTTTTTAAAGAAGCAGTGCTATACTAATTACCTAATTTGATATCCAGAAGTATTTTCTGGAAGTACGCTCTAAATCTACAATGATGATGGTAAGGTTCGCCCTCACTGCTCAAAGATTGCTGTCAACCTAATTGTTACTGATTCTACATGTGGGACAGTTGGGAGCGGCACTATCTCGTAGTTAAAGCTCAGGGTCTGATGGCGTAAAGATACTTACCCGAAAGTGACAATTAAGCACTTGTGATTCAAGAATGAATGATACACAGGTTATATTTGTCAAACTTCGGTTTAGTAGTCGATAACTAAGACAAACCAACCCTTCTACCGTATCAAAATGACTCTTCTACGTAAGCAAAAAAGTAGAAGAGTTGTAGGTTAAAACCAAGAAAACGGTTGGTTATAATGTCTCAGGCTATTGTCGCTTGTATCCAAATGCTAGTGGGATAACCACACGTAAATGCTTCCTGTGAAATGTTAAGTAAAACTAATGTCAGTAATTTGTCAAAAGTTTTACATAGCAGGTTGATAGCCCAACCAGGGACTTTGACGAACTAAACCAAGAGTGATTGTCGTGCAGTGAGATTCAAAACGCAAATTCGTGTATCGATATACAGATGCCGTGGTTTTCGTTTTTGCTTTCCTTTAACAAAGTCCTGTTACAGAACTTTGTTGAAACGCAACGTCAGTCGGTAAGTTGTGAGGGTACATCGCAAAGAACCCATTTCAACAACAAAGAACAAATGATGTTTTGACCAAAGGTCGGTTCACTGCATGGAATTTTCAATCGCTACACTCCTTGCCAATTTCACCGATGATAAATTGGTAGCTCGTAAACTGCTGGAAAAGAAACTTGGCTGCGAAGATGAAGTTAATTTACAAAAACTTCATATTACCCTCGAAGTTCTGGAAAAAATCGGTATTTTGGTGAAAGAACGGGGCAAATATCGCCGCGTTACCGAAGAAGGAATGATCGAAGCCAAGCTTCGCTGTTCGAGTAAGGGCTTTTGC
The DNA here is from genome assembly GCA_031379725.1 of Calothrix sp. OTE_75_metabat_31. Lineage (GTDB taxonomy): Bacteria > Cyanobacteriota > Cyanobacteriia > Cyanobacteriales > Nostocaceae > JANNFJ01. Next base: position 683 of record JANNFJ010000997.1, on the reverse strand, counting down.
TTTGCGATCCAAGATGTAGAAGGGGCTGAGGATATCTACATTCGGGAAAGCCATTTGAGCAATGCATGGAATGGCGATCGCGTTTTGGTCAGGGTTCTCAAAGAAGGCAGTCGTCGTCGTTCTCCTGAAGGCGAAGTCAAGCTAATTTTAGAACGCTCAAACCACACTTTGCTGGCAAGGATTAAGCAAGTCGAAGGTGGTTATCGCGCTGTACCTTTGGATGACCGCTTGTTGTTTGAGTTGAAACTTCAAAACAACATGACTGCTTTAGAAGAGGCAATCGACCATTTGGCACATGTCGAAGTGTTGCGATATCCACTTGCACAATATCCTCCCCTCGGTCGAGTCGTACAAATTTTGGGTAGCGATGCTGAAGCTGCAGCTGATATCGATTTGGTAACTTGCAAGCATGACATGCAACGGACTTTTTCGGACGCAGTTCAAGATGCAGCCGCAAAGTTACCCAAAAAGCTCTTGAAGGCAGATTTAAAAAATCGCTTGGATTTGCGCGAAAAATTCACTCTAACCCTTGGTGGTAATGGTGATTTGAAGTTGATTGAAAACGCTTTAACATTGGACACAATGCCTAACGGTAATTTGTTGTTAGGTTTTCATATCAGCGATTTGACGCATTTTATCCAACCCGACGAAATCCTCGACCGCGAAGCCCTCAAACGCGGACG
>JANNFJ010000036.1:0-3034 GCA_031379725.1 Calothrix sp. OTE_75_metabat_31 | reverse complement strand
TGCTTTGATATCCTCATCTTGCAGCAATTCGACCTTCTGGATTTCGTGCGAAGTCCGAAACCCATCAAAAAAGTGCATAAACGGGACTCGTGCTTTTAAAGTTGCAGCTTGAGAAATTAAAGCAAAATCATGTGCTTCCTGTACCGAAGCCGAACATAGCAGTATAAAACCAGTTGCACGGGCTGCCATCACATCGCTATGGTCGCCAAAGATAGATAGCGCATGAGTAGCTAAAGAACGGGCTGCAACGTGAATTACAACACTCGTAAGTTCACCAGCCATTTTATAGAGATTCGGTATCATTAACAACAGTCCTTGCGATGAAGTAAAAGTTGTTGTTAAAGAACCAGCTTGTAAAGCTCCATGTGCTGCCGCTGCTGCACCCCCCTCACTTTGCATCTCAATAACGCTAGGAACCGTCCCCCACAAATTTTTACGGCTATCCGCAGACCAAGTATCAGTCCACTCACCCATTGCGGAAGACGGGGTTATTGGATAAATAGCAATAACTTCACTCAATTTGTAAGCAATTCGGGCAACTGCTTCATTACCATCAATAGTGGCATAGTTTTTTTTCATTGCGTTCTCCTAATACTATTTTGTTGATTTATATAGTAAATACGGATTTCTATTTCCAATTTCTGAAGGGGTATCAATGAATAATTGTTCTACTTTTATACAAATATTTTTTGCTAGGTAGATTAGAACTTACGCAAAAACCAGGGAATAATAAACCACAAAGGCACAGAGGAGCCAGCGCGTTGCGGGGGTTCCCCCCGTTGTAGCGTCTGGCGTGACACGGAGTCAAGAGGTTTGGGAGAGTTTTTACGTAGGTCTTATAAGAGGATGTTTTAAAAGTCGGGCATAAGTATAATTTGTCATTCTGAACGGAATGAAATGAAGTGAAGAATCCAGATATCTCGTTGGGGTCGAGATGCTACCCTGCGGGAACGCGAAGCGCGAACACTGCGCTTTGCTCCGTTCAGCATGACAAAAACTATACTTTTCAAACATCCTCTAAGTATTGTTGGGATACGATATCTGATTTTGCTGGGTAATCAGGGGTATTACTCCTCACATAACGATTTTTTGTTATCCCACGGTATTGTAGGGGCACGATATCTAACATTGGTGTCAACTTAACGTGAAACTCTTGGAAAACGTACAGTTCCAGAACAACCCCACCCTAACCCTCCCCGCTTGCGGGGAGGGGATTAAGGGGTGGGGTAGAATGACTGTGGGGTAAGCGTTTGAGCTTAAGTTGACACCAATAGATATCTAACTGCCCCTACGGGTTTATATGTATCTATGGGATATCTTGTGCCCGACGGGTTATGAGAAGTCATTTCCCCTATTTAGCAGCATCCGTGCAAATTCTCAATGGGTTAAATTTCTACTTATATTTTTTAAGTTTTCTTGCCAATATTCTGTTATTAATTGACAGTAGTGAATTTAGATAAATGTTCTCTCGCTTTACAAATATTGCCAGCGATTTCAATACAACATTTTTCCATTGAGGGAACATCAAAAAATAAATTATTCCAAATTCAAAATTAATCTGTAGGGGCGCAAGGCATTGCGCCCTCATAATGGGATAATTTTTTAATTAGAAGTCCCTAAACATCTATTCAAGTTATAAACGAGTAATATTAACAGAGTAGCCATAATTTTCTCATAATCCTTCCTTCATGTCGCAAACCTTATATTCTCCCGTTCAAGTTGTAGCTACAAATGACTTTATTTATCAACCACCAACAATAGCAATTAATGCCAAGCGTATTTTAGTTAAACCCAATCTCGGTTATCCCGTCGCATCCCCTGTAACTGTCAGCATGAAAATTTTAGGTGCAGTATTGCAAGGTTTACGCAAAGCTAGTCCCAACGCTGAAATTTTGCTTGTTGAAGGGGTATGTTCGAGTCTGTCGTTACCCGATATTGCAAATCGTTTAGGAGTATATTCGCTACTTGATGAGGGGATGCAATTATTAGATGCAGATGAATTGCCGATTAAAGAGTATCCCAATCTCTCCCCCTCACCTGTTCGCTTTAAATCCATGTTTGCACCTGCGATATTGGAAGAAGTCGATTGTCGTATTAGTGTCGGTGCATTTAAACGAACAATTCTCAAAGAAGCGCTAATTTCAGCTTCATTGAAAAATCTATACGGATTATTCCCGCGTGCCCGTTATAAAGCCCGCAGCGCAAATTCACGGGGACAACTACACCGTCCATCAGTTCCCTTGGTATTGCAGGATGTATATTTTTGCATCGGACATTTATTTGATGGTGCAGTGGTTGACGGTAGCTTAAAGTTTGTTAGTAAAGATTGGAAACCTGACAAAGGAGAAGCAGTGGAACTGGGTAAAGTGTTTTTTGGCGATGATATTTTGGCTGTAGACCGGATAGCGTGCGAGGTCGGGGGTGAACAAATACCCGAATATTTGGATGCTATTGAAAAACTTAAATCCGTATAGTTCAGTACTTTATAATACAACGTCTGTTATATTCCCATACCTCTATTTTTTGACTGGCATCCATGCCTAAATATTTGTTAAGATTTGGTACTTACTTTCCATCAGTCCAAAAGCTAACACCCAAAATCGCATGACAGATTTTCGAGAAATAAGAGAGTGGGAAAAAGCCCATGAATTAACGGTTGCAGTTTACCAAGTTACCAAAGATTTTCCAGAAGAGGAATTAATGGGGTTAACCCAACAAATCCGTCTGGCATGTTCTCAGATTCCGATTAAAATTGCTCAAGGATGTAGTAAAGACGATCAAGACGAACAAGCGGGTTATTTAGAATTGGCAAGTGATAGCATTATCGAAGTCGAATATTTTCTTTTGCTTTGCTATGAGTTAGAAATGTTGAAAATTTCTGATTATGACCGATTGGTTAGCAACGTTGTAGAGGTAAAAGTATTGCTAGAAGATTTAATCGATAAATTGAATCGAATGTTTTGAATTAGGAATGTGGGGGAGAGACGGGGAGAAAGGGGAAGATATCCAATATTTAACAACTAACAACTAACAA
>JANNFJ010001418.1:0-3973 GCA_031379725.1 Calothrix sp. OTE_75_metabat_31 | reverse complement strand
GTCGAAAATGACTGTGATTCGGGTATAGATATATTACGAGAATTGTAGATATAATTATTTTCACGATTACTCATATTCGCTAATTTCAATTCATCACGTTGATACCACACTGCAAAAATTTCTTTTCTACCATCATTCAACGTTGCTAAATCAATTCGATAAACTCCATTTATTCGTTTCAACTTCAAACCCAATAAATTTAACATTCGACTCAGAATCTTGATTGGGGAAATGCTTTCTTTGTCACCTGCCAAATTAATTCCCAAAACTCGCTTAATATGTTGACTGCACTGTAAAGCTGTATTTTTAAGCCTAATTAAATTGGCATCATTCTCTTTAAATTCACGTTCATCTTCCAGAAAATATAATACTCCTAAAGTTCGCAATGCTTCAACTTTGAGGGTATAAGCTTTTAAATCGGGTAAGAATACTTTACCTTCACCGCAAATTAGTTGTTGATGCCATTCTTCTCTATCTCGCAAGCGAAAATACTCGCTTTCATGGGTCAAGTAATAATGCAGTAATAATTGTAAATAATACCCTTTATCATCGCGTAGCTTTAGTTCTGGTGTCACCTGAATACCATATTTTTGTCGAAGCCGATATTTATTGATTTGCTGCCTTTCCTCATCAGTTAACGAATGTTTAGTTGATAAATCATCATATTCGACATAATCAATATCATCAGCATTTGCAACAGCGTTTGCCCCATTATATTGATTTTGCCGTTTAATTTTGCGGATACTAGTACTAATTTCCTTAGATTTTTGACGGCTTTCCTGCCAATCTTTTTGCACTTTGACTATTTCTAACATCAATCGGCGACGAGTTACTAAATCACTAGGGTCGGTTGCTAAAAATGCATGACGTAGGTCACGAATGATATTTTCATGAATCGCATTACTTCGTAGCCAAATTTGATGCCCATCGGCAATTAATCCTTCTTTCATCGATTGCCGATAGATACTAATCGAAGCATTGACTCGTGCTGATAGTTTTGCCCAAGTTCGTAAATGGATAGGGTCATAAACTAGCGGTAAATCTACATCGATTTTGCGTAATGGACTGAGTAAAGCTAAATTTTCTCTTTGATTTTCCTGATACCAATCAGACAGCAAACGGTAATTTGTACTGCCACTGCCAATTAACCCGATACCACGTTTTGCACACCAAACCACACGGGGTATATCATCACGGACTCGTGCTAAAGCTTGCCGTGCTTCAGAGTCGGGTATTACTCCTTGAAATATGCCATAAACACGGTCGAAATGTTGCACATCGATACTAACACCCGTCCCTAAACTCGGAGTAACGAAAACTGCATTATAATCGGTAACTTTTCGATTAATTTCGGCAACAAAATCAACAGCTTGATGTCCAGGGGTATTGGTTGTTCTACTGCTGACAATTAAACATTCGGGAGATATCCCATACAAGCGTTGTAAACGTTCTCTTAAATAACGTTCGATAGTTTCGCAGCTATAACGTCCGGCACGACTATCGGTCGTAATATAACATTTCCTTCCGGCAATTAAATCTAATTCGAGTTGTTGAATCAAAGGTGTAGGATTAGGAGAATCGTAAAATGTCACGTCCCATCCTTTACTAGGTTGCCATTGATTAAGAACAACCCAAGGAGTTAATTTGATTCCCGATAATTCCTGTAAATATTCCAGCGAAACATCAGATAAATCAGCATCTTGGGCAATAATTAACCCCCCAGTGCTGAGTACAGTATAAATTAAATTTTGGAAGCTTTTGAGAAGTTTAACCCGTTTATCTTTACAAGTTGTGCTGTGCAGTAAATGCCATAAAGATTGTTCGACCTCATCTAAAATTATAATTCCACCATGCCAATCTTCAGGGTTAAGTTTCCAAATCGAATCAACGCAAAGTCCGAGGGAGTGCGTAGGGGCAGGGTCTCCCTGCCCTGACTGCCTTCCCTGCCCATATAATACAATGGGGGAGAATAATTTGTTTACCTCTAATTCCCCTTCTCCTTTCCCCCTTCCCCTTCCCCCCCATTGGATGCCGATTTTTTCGCACAAAAATTTACCAAGTTGGATGCGATGGGTAATTAATAAAACTGGTTGCTTTTTATCGTTTGCTTGTTGGACAATTTTTTGTAGTGCAGTAGTTTTTCCCGTTCCCTTCGCTGATTTCACACCCACTAATCCGGAATCAGGAAATGGAATTTCTCCCAAATAACGACGATTCACTGTCAGTGCAGCAGGTATTGTTAATTGAGTATGAGGTTTAATTTGTGCTAAATAAGTTTCTAAATCTAAACTTTGACTATATATATAGTCAAATGCAACTACACCCTGACTAACAATATACTCATCAACCCCTTTCTCTACCCCCGGTAGCTTGATGACTTTAACCGGACAATTTTTCGTTGCAAATAATCCACCTAGCTGCAAAATTGCATTATCAACAGCACCGATTTTTTTCGACTCGGTTTCAAAATCAAAGCAAATATAAAAAGTTCGTCTCGTAACCGTAAATGCTGCTAAGTCAGGAATCAGTTGCCGACTCATAACTTTGCCAAATTTATCCTTGGCAACACGATAACCGCTAGTTATCCCCGGAATTGCGATCGCAACATACCCCAACGACAACAATGCAGCAGCTTTCTTAACCCCTTCACAGATAATTATCGGTATATTGCCTTCCATCACCCATTGCCAAAACCCCGATGCTTCACCATTACAGGTAATATCAGTTTCGGGAATCGGAAAACTATACCTTTGTCCAACTTTTTGCCAAATCTCGAATGTCACCCGCAAACAAAATACTCTTGTTGGTGTTCCTGGTGGGTGTTCGTATTTAACGGATTTACCTTTTTGGTTGAGTCGAGGTAAGTTCGGTTTAAAACAACCCCACTCCATTGCTTGCCAGTGTTTTTGCGGGTCAAGTCCCGAACACCACCACCCACCAGAGGAAATATGCGAGTAACGTTGTAACCACGAATTTTTCACCATTCCGGTGTTTGTACGGGGTAGTTCGTCGGAAATTAGTAAGTAATTATAGGCATCGCTATTTTGCAATGAACTGAAATTTAAATTTACAAGATGTGTGTCAATACCACTACCTTCAATTAATTCTTCAAGGTGCTGGGATTGCAAATAGTGGAGATGCATTGTGTAGGAGTGGGGAGAGGATGGAGTTTTCAAGTTACCATGCATCGATTAATTTTGATAGAAGTAATTTTCACGGATTAAAGCTGCTTTTTGTTACTTCGTTGTCTGGAATACATCGGTTGACTTACATAAATACTATTATTACTGTTCTATCGTTTCAGTAATAAGTTTGTATTGTGATATTTATCTGGATATAATTTTTTTAAATCAGTAATACACTTAGCTAAAAAATAATACTTATGTACCTTTACTTTCTGTAATATAAGCATTAAAGCAATCTAATTGTACTCATCAAAAATTTGTCAATATAGTTGATTGAGATTACACATATAAATATATTTTGAAAAATAATATTCAATTATTGATAATGTAGCAAAAGCGACAAAACCCAAAAATGGTAACTAGTATTTTCTAGGGGCCGTCAGATCCCCGACTAATTAAAATTAATGAAACAAACCATTAGTGGCAAAGAATTAGTAAGATAATTTCTTATAACTTTATAGCAAAATTAACAATGATGAGAAAATATTGCAATCAAGATAAAGAATTAATTATTAATATGATTGATTCGATTTATCAAGAATATGGTGATTCGATATATTTACAAGATGCTGATAGCGATTTGTTAGAGATTGAAGCGAATTATTTAAAGAATGGGCAATTTTGGGTGGCAACTTGCGATGATGATATTCAGGTAATTGGTTGCATTGCAATTAAACGTGCAGAAGATAACAATATAGCTTGGTTAAAAAGGTTCTATTTATTGCCAGAATTTCGTGGTTCGGGAATAGCGCAGAAAATGCATGAGACAGCGATACGATGGTGTAAGG
>JANNFJ010001355.1:0-2069 GCA_031379725.1 Calothrix sp. OTE_75_metabat_31 | reverse complement strand
GCATAGGTTGCTACCAAACGTAAGAAAACAAGGTTGCCTATGATATATCGCCGCCAAAGGCGATTTGGTTCCATCGCTAGTCGCCACAGCCATTCCATACCAATAACACGAATAAAATACGGCGCACGCGCTACACGTTCGGCAACGAAATCGAATAAACCTCCTACGCCCATGCAAGTGATACCAGGCAGTTGGGTCGCGTATTTGTCGATCCAAATTTCCTGTGTTGGTACGCCCATTGCGACTAATAGCAACTGCGGGTGGGTTCTGCGGATAGCTTCTAATACTTGTGGGGTTTCTGTTTCTGAAAAATAGCCGTGTTGAGTTCCTGCTATTACTAAGTCAGGAAATGCTTTCTTTAGGTTAGCTGCTGCCTGCTGGGCAACTCCTGGTTTGGCACCAAGAAGATAGATTGATAAACCTTTGGCTGCCCCATTTTTACAAAGAGATGGAACTAAATCAGTGCCATTGAGGTTATGGATTAACGGTGTACCCAGCAAAGCGCTACCCCAGCGAACTCCGCTTCCATCCGCTAATAATAAATCGCTACGCTCCAATGCTTGTGCTAGGGCTGGGTTTTTTGCAGCAGTAACCATAGTATGGGCGTTGCCATAATATACTCGGCCACCTTGCCGGTTTAATAACCGTCCCAGTAACAGTTCAATTGCTTCGGACAAGGACATACGATCAAAATAGATGTTGAGAAAACTAACTCGGTCTGCCATATAATTTGAAGCTCGCCATTTAAAGTTGGTAAATGTTTGAATTCAGAGCATAGGCGGTGTTATGCGCTTCTCCAGATTGCCACCGTAAAGAAAGGGCGATCGCGTACAGCGCTGACTTGTCAGTTCGCAAACCTGTTCAATTGCTTGTATGACAAAATACTTAATAATCAAGGAACCATTTTATATCGAGACTTTTTAAGATATTTGTATTACAGAGTAATGGGTAAACTAAAATATCAAGACCAGATCCAGCCTTAAGTATCTACAAATACTTGTATAGTTTCCACGGAAGATCGCTATGAAAAATACTATCTGATGGCTATTTAGAACCTTATATATAAAGCATCCTTTAGGGGAATAAAATTATCCACTTAGCTATCCGCTTGGTAGTAGTATGCAAACAATCCAAGCACCATACTAAATTCATGTGCGAGTACAGTGCATTCCCAAAATTGTTTAGCAACAATTTCTTGTTTTTTCTGCCTATGCCCCAGACTTCAAATTAATCCTTCACGCACAGCCAAAGCTGCCGCTTGAACGCGATCGTCAACGCTCAGTTTGTTCAGGAGCATACGCACGTAGGACTTGACAGTTCCGAGGGAGAGGTAAAGTTCGTTAGCAATCTTTTGGTTTGAGTATCCTTTGGCAATCAGTATCAGAATCTCGCGCTCTCGATTACTAAGAGTTGGTTGTTGTTCCTTAGATGTAGATTCGGAGGAAACAACTACAGGCTTGAACATCCGAGCTACTTTTTGAGCTATTTGAGGGTCTAAATAAGCACCACCCTGGAGAATCAATTGGATGACAGCGATGAGTTGTTCCCACTCTATGCTTTTAAGGCAGTAACCATCCGCACCCGCTGCCAGCATCCCCATTACCTGGGTATCGCTATCAAATGCGCTTAAGGCAAGAACACGAGTAATTTGGCGATCGCTTTTTATTTGCTGCGTAGCTGCGATTCCATCCATGACGGGCATATCAATGTCCATCAAAACAACATCTGGCTGGAGTTGATTTGCTAACTCAATAGCCTGTAATCCGTCTACTGCCTCTCCAACTACAGTAAAGCTGGGTTGAAGGGTAAATTGACCCGTCATCCCTCGACGGATTAAAGCATGGTCATCGACTAATAAAATCCGCACAATTTTTTCGTCATTATCGGGCATTATTTACCCTCACGCATGTTTTTTCCATATCCTGCTTGTGCCTAAACTTAGCATTGAATGTAGTAACCGGGAGAGTAAACCAAAAAGTGCTACCTTTACCAAGGCAACTTTCGACACCAATAGTACCACCGTGAGCTTCAACGCAGTTCCTAACACTCCATCGCCCGGCACCACCACC
>JANNFJ010001339.1:0-1768 GCA_031379725.1 Calothrix sp. OTE_75_metabat_31 | reverse complement strand
ACTTACCCCACTAGTTAAAGGCAGCATCAATATTAATAGCGTACCGATGAACGAGCGGACTTTACCAAAAATTCGCCGTGATGTCGGGATGTTATTTCAAGGTGGTGGACTGATTCGACAATTATCGGCAATCGAAAATGTCATGTGTGGACGTTTGGGTGTCAAAACCACTTGGCAAACTCTGTTAGGGTTCCCTAAACAAGACCAACGTATAGCACTAGACCTACTCGAACAGTTGGGTTTATCGGCACAAGCATATCAAAAAACGAGCCAACTCAGCGGCGGACAACAACAACGAGTTGCGATCGCACGTGCTTTAATTCAATCTCCGCAAATTCTCCTTGCTGATGAACCTACTACAGGATTAGATGTGATGGCAACGCATCAAGTTATGGAAACTTTATCAGAGTTACATTCTCAACGTGGCATGACAATCGTTACCGTTTTACACGACTTGGAAATTGCCGCTACATATGGTCAGCGTGCCATAGTTTTAGATGCTGGATGTATTGTTTACGATGGTGATTGCGATAATTTGCAAAGCCAATTTTCACAAATTAGGGTCTAGTGGTTGGTGTCATTAATTTTGTCCAGTCGAGAAGACCATATCCCCGACTTCTTAGAGCCGCTGGCGAATAAAGGGTTAGACCCCTTGCTTGCCCCAAAGACCGCCCCAGGCTTGAAGCCTGGGGCTAATCGGAACAAAGCTTGCTGAAAGCAGGCTGAGTCCCAAGGGGACACGCTACGCGAACGCTTCGATTAGCCCTACCATTCAATGGTAGGGCGGGATTTTGGGCATTCGAGAAGGCTATATGCTGCCAGTATTGAGGGGTGATACCCCTGATTCGCCAGCGGTATCCTTAGAGAAGTCGGGGATCTAAACCACTACTGCCTACTCCCTACTCCCTACTCCCTACTTTCATGTCATCATCAAACTCAAAGCTCAAACCCCGTTATCAATGGATACGTAGCAGTATAATTTTACTGGCTATCGTCGCCGTTTATACTTGGGCACTGCAAGGACTCAAAGTAGATTTTGAACTGCTCAAAAATAGTTCTCCCTACATCGCTGATTTTATCTCGCGGTTATTTCCACCCAATCTAGAAGTTGTCGATATTGCCGTCAAAGCGTTAATCGAAACCGTGCAAATGTCGCTGTGGGGAACAACCGTCGGGGCGATTTTATCGTTACCGATTGCTCTTGCAAGTTCTCGAAATATTGCCCCTAAATGGTTACAATGGTTTGCCAATTTCCTGCAAAACATCGTCCGTTCGGTTCCTTCGATCATTTTAGGACTAATGTTTGTCGCTGCTACTGGACTTGGTGCCCCTGCTGGAACCTTGGCTTTGAGTATTTATACTATTGGTTATCTGGCAAAATTCTATCAAGAAGCGATTGAAAATGTCGATTCCCGTTCGATTGAATCTTTACGAGTTACTGGTGCGTCGCAAATTCAAGTAGCACAATACGGAATTTTGCCGCAAATATTACCACTTTGGTTGGGATATACCCTATGGATGTTTGAATATAATATCCGTGCTGCATCCGTTTTAGGTGTAGTCGGTGCAGGGGGAATTGGTTTCCAACTCAAAAGTTACATCGATGGATTCGAGTATAACAAAGCTACAACCATGATGTTGGTGTTGTTGGTAGTTGTCACTATCATTGATATTTTCAGTAGTAAATTGCGCGATCGCTTGGAATCTATGTAGGGAGTAGGGAATATTAATTTTGACTTTTTCGTATAGGTCAGAATCCGGGTTTCTT
>JANNFJ010001314.1:0-2648 GCA_031379725.1 Calothrix sp. OTE_75_metabat_31 | reverse complement strand
ACTAATTTAGCACAACATTTAGAAAATATTAGTCATGATAAAATTAATAACTATTTGAAAAATGAAAAGTTAACTCCTCGTTTACTTTGGGATAATGTGAAAAATTTAATCGTGACGGATGAGAATGCTTATATTATATTTGATGATACAGTTTTAGATAAAAGATATTCTGAAGAAATAGAACTAGTGAGGAGACAGTATAGTGGTAATGAACATGGCATCGTTAAAGGAATCGGTATAGTCAATTGTATATACGTGAATCCTAAAACTCTAAATTTTTGGGTAATAGATTATCGTATCTTTAATCCAGATTCGGATGGATTAACGAAGATAGATCATGTTAAGAATATGCTTCAAGGTCTTGTCTATCACAAGCTTCTGCCGTTTGATACTGTTTTAATGGATACGTGGTATGCGGTAAACAGTTTAATGCTTTATATCGATAGCCTTAACAAAGTTTATTATTGTCCTTTGAAAACTAATCGTTTAGTTGATGATATAATTGGTAAAGAAAAATATAAGAAAATTGAATCATTAGAATGGAACAAAGAAGATTTAGAATCTGGTAAAATAATAAAGATAAAAGCGTTCCCTTTTGAAAAAAAAGTGAAATTATTCCGGGTTACTATCTCTACCGATAGAACGGATTATGTCGCAACTAATGATTTATCTCAAAGTCTAACGGATGTTGTACAAAAAGTGTCTAAAATCCGTTGGAAGGTTGAGGAGTTCCATCGAGAATTAAAACAGTTAACTGGCATTGAATCTTGTCAATGCCGTAAAGGTCGTCTTCAAAGAAATCACATAGCTTGTGCTATTTTAGTTTGGCTTAGACTTAAACATTTAGCCTACCAAACAGGCCAAACTGTTTATCAAATCAAGCACAATTTGCTCTCTAATTATTTAATTCAGCAACTAAAACGTCCAGATATTAATATGTGTTTGGTCTGATTTAAATTACCGTGCGGCAGGGGCGAAGCCCCCCGCCGCACTTTGTGCCAGTTGCGTAAGTCCTAAAGATAAACCATCCTTCCTTTGGAGCTACTCCGTTAATTTTTCTTTTCCATTTGCAGGCAACATTAAAGCTAAAAAATCCCTTGCTTTTAGTTACCTTAACCCCCTTGATGAAAAAGGAAACTCCCGGTACTAAACCTAAATTATTTAACTCAATCCAAATATCTTTTTCATATTCAACAAATTCGTTCTTTTTCAAACGTAAGCATTCATTATACACCCAGGCTCTGGAGATACTTCGCCAGTTTGACAGGGCAAAATTCTCGGTCTCCCAATATGCATATTTTATGATTTTCAAAAACTGGTATTACCTTCGATATTAAATTTTGTTGTTCGGATATGTTGCTACTACCTAACTTCGGTAATAATTCAAAATATATTGGGAACGCTCTTTTGTCCCAAATAATGCTAACCATGAATAAATTAATGCAACTCCAATTTGTTCTATCAATTGCTACGTAAATTATTTTTTCATTGCTAAAATATGTTTCTAACAACTCTTTAACTATTGGGAACCAAACTTTTTCAATTGTTAGATTTGGTAAGGATAAAAATCTCTGTATTCTTTTTCTTCGACTTTCAAATTTTATTCCAATCGGTAAAGCATTCGCTAACTTTTCTAAACTTACTTTTTTGATTGACTGGAGAAGAATCAACAAAATCTTTAAGAATATAAATTCAGCTACGTTTAGTTGACTTTTTAGATGCTTTTGGTACAATGCTGGTATCATTTTCAACAGATAGGTCTTATTGACAATTCTAGACCTATCTTTTTCTACCACAGATTGCTACACTCTTTACTGATTAAGTGTTTTAAGGTATATCGTCGCCCCCTCAGCTTCTTTTCACCTACTTTTAGTCCCCTTGCTTCTAAAAAATGACTTATTTTTTCAAGTATTTTTGTTGCATCATCAGTAGGTTTAAGGATTATTACCATATCATCGGCATAGCGTAATGATTGGTGAATTTCCTCTATTCCGTTGAGCGCAATGTTAGCTAAAAGTGGACTCACAACACCACCTTGACACGTACCTTGTTCTGGAAATTCAGGGTTTACTCCTGCTTTTAAACAGCGAAAAACTCCTAATTTTATGCCTGATGGGGCGATAAGGTTGTCCATTATTGTAGTGTGTGAAATCCGGTCGAAGCACTTTTCGATATCTAACTCGATAACTCGTTTATCTTTACCATGATGATTTGCTTGTAGGTTTAGAAACAGGATTTTCTGGGCAACGCGCAAGCCGAGCGAGTAAAGTCAGTGACTCCCTCACGGGAGCCACTGCTCTCCAAAACCGTGCTTGAACCTTTAAATTCACACGGCTCCTCAGTGAATCAGTACTTTTCACGTATACCTCATTACCAGCATGTCCTCTTCCCAAAACCAATTTAGTTCGGAGGGCGGTTTAGGCTTGGCACTATTACAGCCAGATTGAGTGCCAGGACTGCTATCATTGGCAGTCTTTGTGTCGTGGCAATGTCTGTGTAGAAGTTGCCAATTTTTATACTCATCCTTTCCACCTTGCGATTTGGGGATGATATGGTCAATTTCCATCACATCGTTTTCACGGAAAAACAATCCACAGTGGGCGCATTTTCCCTTTTGCCATTTCAAGAGTGATGAGACTCTTGTCGGC
>JANNFJ010001298.1:0-2858 GCA_031379725.1 Calothrix sp. OTE_75_metabat_31 | reverse complement strand
AATATTGAACTAAAAATTAAAGAAGGGGAATTTGTATCATTAATCGGACATTCCGGTTGTGGTAAATCAACCCTATTAAATATCATCGCTGGACTAGACCGGGCAACTATAGGTGGTGTCACCCTCGAAGGACGTGAAGTCCGTGACCCCGGTCCCGACCGGATGGTAGTATTCCAGAACTACTCGTTGCTACCTTGGTTAAATGTCCGTGAAAATATTGCTTTAGCAGTCGATGAAGTCTACATAGACAAACCCAAGGGGGAACGTCAAAGCATTATCGAACACCACATTAACTTAGTCGGACTTACCAATGCTGCTCGCAAACTCCCCCACGAGTTATCGGGAGGAATGAAACAGCGAGTATCAATCGCAAGAGCATTAGCGATTCGTCCCAAATTACTACTCCTCGATGAACCATTCGGAGCATTAGATGCTTTAACAAGGGGTGGTTTGCAGGAACAGTTGATGAAAATCTGTAACGAGAATAATCTCACCAGCGTCATGGTAACCCACGATGTTGACGAAGCATTATTGCTTTCCGACCGCATCGTCATGCTGACCAACGGACCTGAAGCACATATTGGACAAATTTTAGAAGTAAATATTCCCCGTCCTCGTCAACGGATGGAAGTTGTCAACCATCCCGATTACTACAATCTGCGGAATCAAGTAATTTACTTTCTCAATCAACAAAAACAAGCTAAAAAACGCAAAGCACAACATTCCCAACCAAAAGCGATCGCATCTTCAATGGTTGCCCGTGGCATCGCATTACCCAACACCTTGGAGAAACTAAACCTTGAAATTGGCTTTTTACCCTTAACCGATGCTGCACCTCTAATCGTTGCCAAAGAAAAAGGATTCTTTGCCCAATTCGGTTTAGGAGAAGTCACTCTCAACCGTGAAACTAGTTGGAAAGAAATTACCCAAGGTGTTGCAACAGGCAAACTTGATGCAGCACAGATGGTTGCGGGAATGCCTCTAGCTCTAACTTTAGGTGGTGGTGGTAAAACCCCGATTCCTGTAGTTAACGCTTTGAATCTCTCACGCAATGCCAATGCAATTACTTTGAGCAAAAGATTGTACGACCAAGGAGTGAGAAATCTTGCCAATTTGAAAGCCGCAATCAACAATCTTGACCAAGTTTTCACTTTGGGAATAGTACATCCAACCTCAATGCAGAATATTATGCTGCGTTACTGGTTAGCATCTGGTGGCATCGACCCCGATATCGATGTCAAACTGACGGTGATACCACCAACCCAAATGGTTTCGCAACTCAAAGCTGGAACAATTGACGGATTCTGTGCTGGAGAACCTTGGAGTCATCTTGCAGTTCATGAAAATGTCGGTTTTGTTGTCGCAACTGCCTTAGAAATTTGGTCGGGACAGCCGAAAACAGTATTGGGGGTACGTGAAGATTGGGCACAGAAGTATCCTGACACTTATTTAGCTCTCGTCAAGGCATTGCTGGCAGCGTGTGAATATTGCGATGACCTCCGCAACCGAGAAGAAATTTTAGAGTTAATTTGCCGTCCCCAATATCTGGACATGAACCCTGCACTTGTCCGTCCGGGTTTTACCGACTCCTACGACCGTGGGGATGGTAGCGAACCGCAGGAGATGAATGCATATAATCGGTTTTATGTCAATAAAACAAATTATCCCAACCGGACTGAATTACTGTGGATGATGACGCAGATGGCAAGGTGGGGTTTGGTGACGTTTCCCAAAAATTGGGTTGAAGTGATTGAACGAGTTTGCCGTACCGATGTATTTGGTGCTGCGGCACGTGACCTGGGCTTATTGGATATTGGTGAAGACCACCCGGTTCATTTATTTGATGGTAAAGTCTTTAACCCGTCGGAGCCGATTGAGTATCTCAATAGCTTTGAAATCAAGCGTCGAATTTCGATTGAAGAGGTATCACTGTAGAGACGCGTACCGCTAAGGCGGAACCCGCAGGGTAATTTCGCTCTTATTACGCAAAGGTCGCGGAAGAATGAACCACAGAGGGCACAGAGAAGCCAGTGCGTTGCGGGGGTTCCCCCCGTTGTAGCACCTGGCGCGACACAGAGATAATAGGGTTTGGGAGATATTTTGCGTAGAGCATAAAAGCAACTAAGTGCTTACGGATTTCTCGACTGCGGTTTCGTTCGACAGGGGCTGTAAGTCCCTGTCTAGCAGCGAAAGTCTTCTGAAAGAGGACTGCTGGAGGTAAAAATTATATGTAAAATTAGCAACCTTTTAATTTAATTAGCAGGATTTATATGTAGAAACATGTATTTCTAGCAGCAGCCAAATCAATTACCAATCAATATAAATTCCGAACTTATTCCCCCCTAATCAATAACGGGCGGGGGAACCCCGCCCCTACGAACTATGCGAACAATTAACCAAAACACCCAAACCCAATTGAATCAACAGCAAATACAGAAAGCTGAAAATTTTCTGGTTGTCGAAGGCGTTACCAAAATTTACCCAACTGCTCAAGGCCCCTATACTGTACTTGATGGAATTGACCTCAAGGTTCGTGAGGGTGAATTTGTTTGCATAATTGGTCACTCTGGTTGCGGCAAATCGACTTTGCTAAATATGATTTCCGGATTTAACACACCCACCGACGGTGTAGTGATGCTCCAAGATAAACCAATTACCGAACCCGGACCCGACCGGATGATGGTATTTCAAAACTACTGCTTGCTGCCGTGGCTGAATGTCTTTGAAAATGTTTACCTCGCTGTTGATGCTGTCTTTCCCAAAAAGAGCGAACCTGAAAAACGAGCCATTGTTAGAGAAAGCTTGGAAATGGTGGGATTGACCGAAGCAGAACAGAAAAAACCCGGTCAAATTTCGGG
>JANNFJ010001198.1:0-7710 GCA_031379725.1 Calothrix sp. OTE_75_metabat_31 | reverse complement strand
AATATTGCTAACCCAAAAGTACCCCAACGAATCCGTTTTCCTAACAAACCTTTGAAGACTGTTAACCCATATGCTACACAATACCCTATCTACCAGTACTCGATGTATTTCTAGCATATGGGTTAACAGTCTTCAAAGGTTTGTTAGGAAAACGGATTCGTTGGGGTACTTTTGGGTTAGCAATATTATTGATGGTGTTGAACTTGTTTCCCGTTGGTGGTTACCCTGGAGACTGGATGACTTTTGCATTGAGTCCAAGTGTCAAAAATCACCCGCAATTTCATTCGACTTCAACCCACAAACAGATTATTGCCCAAATAATCCGTACTGAACCGTATTTGCGTTCAACATTGGGAGTTTTACCATCGACAGCAATCATTAACCAGCATAATCTCAATTACAATGGTGCGTTAGCCAACTTTCAAGTTTATGGACGACAGGTAGGTACAAAAGCAAGTAACGTAGTTAAGGATATGCGATCGCTTACTTGGTTTCTAACTAAAACTGGTAATCAAGGTTCAGTACCTCCTGCTCAAGCTAAAATTGTCCAAGCTGTAGAAACGTCTCCAGAATTTAAACTTCACCAAACTTGGCAATTAGACGGCGATACTCTCAAACTTTACCATCGCAAAAGACCCCCTGTCGAAGTCATATCACGTCCGTTAGAATATTCATCGTTAAATTTGATTGCGGAAAGTTTTGATAATAGTCAAGTTGATGTAAGGCTAATCGATGATAATATTATCCGTAAAAAAGGTAATTTCCCAACCCCTGTCACCCTTACCAAAGTCAGCATCCCTGAAAAAATCCCTCCTGGTGTACCTGTTGGGGTCAGTTATACATGGTCGGGAACGTGGGAAGAGTTGAAGAATGGATTGGTATTGCTAACTTGGAAAAAAACTAACTCCGAACCATCGGAAAATAAGCAGTCATTTTGGATACACGACCACGGTTTTGGTATGGGTAATTTAGTCTCAAGTAGTAAAAAACCCGAAGGGACATTCCAGTTAATCGAACATACAGCGATGTTACCACCTGCTGATATTGCACCGGGAAATTATATTTTGGAGGCAACTTATTTAAGTCGAACAGGAGAAACCTATGCAATTAACGTACCGAATATTACAACCAAAGTCGATTCGCAATTTGTCGCAACACCCGCACCTGAACTCGATTTATCAACGCAATTTCGCTTACTTGCAGCAAGTTTACCTCAAGGGACGAAAGCTGTAGAAAAAGTATTTGCGGAAATTGCCCGTATTAATCAATACGACCCAACTCAAGATTATTTGGTACAAACACGGTATTCTGCCGAATATCGATTGCAGCGGAGTAATGCAACAGATTTAGCCTATACTGTAGCATTAGCCAATATATTACAGCGAAGAGTCGAAAGTGCGATCGCATCTTTGGAAAAAGTGACTCAATTAGATAAGCAAAATCCCTATGCTTGGGCATATCTAGGATTTGTAAGATTATATAATTGGCAACCCAAAGCAGCAGAAGCAGCATTAAAAACAGCTTTAGAGATTAGTCCCAATCAACCCCAAATTAAAGCACTTGCAGGTATTGCAGCTTTGATGCGGGGGAATTTAATTAAAGCATGGCAAGATTTGCGAGTAGGGAGTACCTAATTTAAATATTTCATCAAAATCGATTCCAACTGAAAAATGCCAATTGGTTTATTCAAACAATCATTTGCACCAATTTGGAGAAAGCGATCGCGCTCTCCCGTACCCATCGGTGTCATCATAACTATGGGTAAATCTTGTAAATTGGCTTGCTGTCTGAGTGAATTGAGTACATCCAACCCGCTAATTCCGTTTGCTAGCTGTACATCGAGTAAAACTAAATCAGGTTTATAAGCATCGACTTTCTCTAAATACCCCTTTCCATCCATCATCAATTCGACTTGATAACCGATAGTTTGTAAATAATCTTGTAATAAAATGGCTGTGTGTTCCTCATCTTCCACTAAAAGGATACGTTTTAAGCTTTTTGCGAAAAGGTTTTTGGAAGTTGCAAAGCTTGACCGTAAAGATAGGGGAATCGCATTATTTTCAGCTTCCATTTCTGGTATGTTACTTTCTTGACTTGGAACTTGCGGATTATGCGGTAATAATAAAGTAAACTGGCTGCCAACACCTAAAGTCGATTCTACCATAACATCACCACCGTGTAATCGTGCCAGTCGGCGGGTCAAAGCCAGTCCTAAACCTGTGCCTTCATACTGACGATTTAGTTGACTATCAAGCTGTTTAAACGGTTCAAATAATAACTTAAAATGCTGTGGGTCTATACCAATTCCGGTATCGGTGATAATAAACTTTATACCTGATTCTGCTTGCGTAACGCTAAGGGAAATAGTACCGGCTTGAGTAAATTTGATGGCATTGGTAAGCAAATTTAAGAGCATTTGCTTAAGTCGTCGTTCGTCAGCGATACAAGCACTTATATTTTGATCAATATCTAAATTTAATTGTAACCCTTTAAAATGAGCGCGATCGCAAACAGTGGAAATTGCATTATTACACAAATCTTCGACTATTACAGTGACAAAATGTAGTTCTTCTTTACCCGCTTCAACTTTCGACAAATCTAAAATATCGTTAATTAAGGCTAACAGATGTTGCCCACTGCCGTAAATGCAATTGACATACTCCATTTGCTTATCGTTCAAATTTCCCACCATATCTTGTTGTTGTAGCAACTGCGATAATCCCATAATCGCATTCAACGGTGTCCGCAACTCGTGACTCATCGTTGCTAGAAAAGCACTTTTTGCACGACTTCCAACTTCTGCTGCTTCCTTACTTTCCCGTAATTTTAATTCGGTTTGCTTGCGCTTTGTGATATCTTCTTGTTGCCGTTTATGTCTTGCTATTGCATTCAACAAGCTACGTCGCAATAATTGCGGATTCATCTGACTTTTATTTAGACAGTCATCTCCTCCAAGTTGAATTACTTGCCCAATCGCTTCGTCATCCCAATCATTTACAACAATAATAATTGGAATATCCGGAAAAAGTTGATTTATGCGACTTATTTGTTCAAGTTGATCCGGCAACAATAAATCTAAGATAACTGCATCGATATTGTTCCCTTGATTCAACGTCGCTATAACTTCGTCAAATGTGTTGACTCGCTCTACCACAGATATATAATTACATGCAACTGCCTCTTGGAGTATTTTTTCAAAATGTTGGGAATTTATGGCAAAATTATCGACAGTAACTAAAGTCGCTGTTTGAAATTGACTGCTATCGCTAACAAACACTAGAATGTTAACTTGTTCGCATACCATGCTTATCACCAATAGAGCAGTTGCATAATCATAAATGACGCAAATAGCAACCTTAACGTTTCCGGTAGAATATTTACACCACTAAAATTAGTCAATATTACAATTATCATGAAAGCCTACTCCATACGGACTATTAAATCAACACCACACAAAAACAAAAATAGCATCTACTGATATAAATAATTAGCACTTACCTTTTACCTTGTTCTTCCCCCCTATTTCAATATTCACCGCCAGAGAGAGATATATTCTGAGGAATTTTGCCACAATGAAAGGAAAATAGTTATTGGGAGCCGTCACAATGAAAGATAATGTGAGAATTGTCTCGCTGATACCAAGCGGTACAGAGATTTTAGCAGCATTAGGGCTAACTGAAAATATCGTTGGGCGATCGCACGAGTGTGACTATCCAGAAGAAATTAAAGACCGTCCGGTTTGTACCCAAGCTCGTCTAGATACCCATGCTTCTAGCGGTGAAATCCATGATAAGGTTAATAACCTAGTGCAAAGTGCCCTAAGCATATACCAAATCAATACCGACACATTAGAAAAGCTCCAACCTACCCACATTGTTACACAAGACCAGTGCGATGTATGTGCTGTGAGTTTTGGGGAAGTTGAAAAAGCTGTTGCTGCTCTAACCCACAGTACCCCAAAAATTATTTCCCTACAACCCGATATTCTCAAAGACGTTTGGTCGGATATTGAAAATGTTGGCAATGTCTTTGGTGCTAATACAGTAAAAATACTGGAAAATTTAGAAGCACGTGTCAAAATCATTCAGAACCGTACTGGAGGACTATCTAAAAGTGAGATTCCTAATGTAGCTTGCATTGAATGGACAGAACCGTTGATGATGGCAGCAAATTGGATTCCAGAGTTGGTAACATTAGCAGGTGGAAAATCTTTATTAAGTACGGTTGGGCAACATTCGGCACAATTAAAGTGGGAAACATTCATAGCCACCAATCCGGATGTAATTGTGTTTATGCCATGTGGATTTGATTTAGATCGTACCCGCCAAGAAGCGAAATTGTTAGCAAATCGTCCCGAATGGCAACAACTTCACGCAACCCAAACCGGAAGAGTTTATATTACCGATGGTAATGCTTATTTCAACCGTCCGGGTCCGAGATTAGCCGATTCCCTAGAAATTTTAGCGGAAATTTTGCATCCGGAGATTTTCCAATATGGGTATAAAGGAAAAGCATGGGAAGTTTTATAAAACTATTTTATTTGATTTGCTGATGCGATATAGAAACCCGGTATCTTCAAGATACCGGGTTTCTGCACTGGTGTAGAACCTTTACAGATACTTCAGTTTTTATCTCATAGTGCATACTTAAACACTTTTTACTTTGCAGTTCATAAAACTTAATTTTTTTATCGTTCGCTACGTGCTGCATTATTCACCCATTCAATCAAGGGCTTTAAATTAGTGGGGATTGAAGATTCACCAACACTCACAGAATGTGTTTGACCATTATCTTCAATAGTCAACTGATACTGCAAACGGTCAGGTTGGGGTGAAGGAGAATCAATATAAGCAGGCAAATTAAAGAAATTGGATTCTTCTAGCAGTTGTGGTAGAAGGTTCGCTGTTTCTTTTGGGATACTCGTTGTATCAACCGTCATAGTCCTTGACATACCAGCAAATCCACCCGTGCGTTCTAAATAAATTCGCATTTTTGGCTCCAGATTAGGGCTTTAACCACAAAAAAACACTGGTAAGATAATAATATTATCTGCCAGTGTTGTTACAGAATATTAAACTAAAGTAAGAATTAGGGACTAACTTTCAACTCCCACCTGCTGCCAAGCTTTTTGTACCGCAAGTTGTTCGTTACTACCTTCACCGTAAAGTTCCCCGGCAACCTTGGTCATTATAGATGCAGCATCTTTAAAATTAGACCCAGCACGCAAGCGATCGCACAATGTTACATACCAAATTTTCCCGGCTTTTTCCCAGGCGTTACCACCAATTGCCATAGCTGTCAAGTAAAAAGCTCGGTTGGGAATCCCGGAATTAATATGTACCCCACCGTTATCTTTCATTCCCACATAAATATCTTTATAATGTGCTGGTTGGGGGTCTTTACCCAAAACAGGGTCATCGTAGGCAGTTCCGGGTTCCTTCATTGAACGGATACCAACACCTTTGACTTTGGGGGTAAATAAACCTTCACCAATAATCCAATCAGCTTGGTCGGCAGTTTGTTTCTTTACCCATTGCTTTACTAACGCACCAAAAACATCCGACATCGACTCATTTAAAGCACCCGACTCACCCGAATAATTTAAACTAGCTTCATATTGGGTGACACCATGCGTCAATTCATGAGCAATTACATCAATACAAATAGTGAAGCGTTGAAACAATTCGCCATCGCCATCACCATACACCATTTGGTCGCCATTCCAAAAAGCGTTATCGTACTTGACCCCATAATGTACCGTCGAGTCGAGACGCAATCCCTTATTATCAATCGAATTACGCTCAAATACCTCATTAAAAAAGTCATAGGTGGAACCCGCCGAATCATAGGCTTCGTTAACGGCTTCATCGCTGCTTGGTGGGTCACCTTCTGCACGTACAAGTTTACCGGGAAGTGTCTGGGTAGTTGCAGCATCAAAAATAGTCCGCCGCTTTTCTCCCGGAGACACTGCAAAATTTATACTCCCAACTGCTTTACGTCTTCCGCGAAATTCCGCAGATAGATTCAAGGTACGAAATGCCCAATCTTGCTGTGCCTCATTCCCATTTACTGCGACTTTTTCCAGCATGTGAGGTGGAATCACGCAAAAAATCGTACATCGGTGCTGATTTTCCTGGTGATTTTTACGTTGACCAATCCAACCAAATCCCAATGGTTTTTTATTTCGAGTCATTTATAAATATGCTCCTTTTTTACGTTTTTAGGTTTTCACAATAAGCAGTTGATGCAATACTGCAATACCACTTAATTAGTCGAATCATGCGATGCCCTTGGCAACGACTTCAGTCGTATCGCAAAACACCATAGAAGTTTTGATTGCACCCGAAGCATCTTTGTTGTTTTGCGATACGCAACCTGCCAAGATTTCATCATGATAGGTTGATTTTATACTTAGGTGCTACAGAATACGAAGCTTTGCTTAAAAAACGCAATTATAAACTCGCTTAATGCTTAATGCCTGGGGGTATGACCCCTCAAACGCAATCTGTATAAATTTATATCTTTTCGTGGTAAGTGGAGGAAGTGGGAGTTGAAAATAGCAATATTAATTTAATAACTCCGCACCTTTGAAATTGCTGACCCCTCGTTGCTACTTTAAGCTGCTACGCATCTAATTTTTATATAAGGAGGCGGGCAAGATGCCCGCACTACCATGATTTTACATTTTTGGCTTATATAATTTAGCTGCACATCAGCTTATTCCTCCAAACACAGCCCAACCATAATATTTCCAAGGTACAGCTACTGTTGCAAATCCAGCATCAACAAGCATTTGCAAATGATGTTCCAAACTGGCTAATTGGTCTTGATTGGAATAACCGTAGGTACTGCTCTTACCTATCTTAGCGCGAACTTCTGCAAGCTCAATACCCTGTTGAGTTGCCCATTCTTCTCCAATAGCTTTATATACCTCACTCAAAGCTGGTGACTCTGCCAAAACCGGGTCGGCATCCCAAAAATAGCCACCATCACCCAGACTTTGACCAATGCGCTTAAACAAATTTGACTTCATATCATCTTTGAGGTGGTGGATTGCTAGCGACGAAACACACCCGTCAAAACCCGCACCGATATCAAATTTTTCTGGATAATTTGCCCATTCGCCAAAATCTGCTTCTATCCCTTGCCAGCGATTTTTATATCCTGCTTGAGCAATTTTACCTCGTGCGAAGTCAATCATGCGCGGCGAATAATCAACAGCAATTATTTCCGCATCAGGACAGCGTTTCAGGATTTTAATAGTAAGTTCGCCAGTACCGCAACCTAATTCGAGAATACGGCGACTTGTAGAAGGAATGCAACGTGCAATAGCGTTGAGCATTTCATCATAATGGGGCAAAAGCTGACGAATCCCAATATCGAAATTAGCTGTCGAAGCGAATACTTCACCGGGAAATATTTGTGACATGAGGATTTGAGTAATGTAGATACAATAACTAAAGTAGAGCGAAAAGCTTATGAACACAGAGAATATTGAACAAACCGATCCGATGGATACTGATGATGACATGCTTGTTGAGTATGATTTTAGTAATGGTGTCCGTGGCAAGCATTATCAAGCTTATCGACGAGGACATAGTGTGACTGTTTATCAAGCTGATGGTACATCTGTTACTAAGCATTACACTCCTGAAGATGAGGCAGTGATGCTCGATCCGGATGTTAAAGAGTACTTCCCCGATGCACAAG
>JANNFJ010001173.1:0-22521 GCA_031379725.1 Calothrix sp. OTE_75_metabat_31 | reverse complement strand
GCTACCAGGACGCGATTCATCTTTGCCATTAACGCCGATGCGCTGACGACGACGGACGCGACGATTTTTGTTATCGCCAAGTTCTTGATAACTAGGATGATTGATGAGATCTGTTGAAGAATATTCGGATTCTCCTTCATTAAAACCTTCATTAAAACCTTCGTAGTTTTCACGGGGATAGTTTTCGCGGGGATAGCTTTCGCGCGGGTAGCTTTCGCGGGGATAGCTTTCGCGTGGTTCGCTAGTACGAGCAACTGGCATCCGCGTTTCTCGCTGTGGTAAAGGCACAAAACGTTCGGGTGTTTCTACAGATGCTCCGGCTGCTGGTGCGGGTGTGGGATGGCGATGTTCGGTTTCGCCTGGTAAATTTACAATATGCCCCAAGCCGCCGCAAGTTGGGCAAGCTTGACCAAACAATTCGTAAATATTTTGACCTTGACGTTTCCGTGTCAGTTCCACCAAGCCTAATTCGGTCAATTGAGCGATTTGCGGGCGGGCTTTATCGGCTTTTAGGGCTTTGTTGAAGTGTTCTAGAACTTGGAGCTGGTCGCGCCGCGATTCCATATCGATAAAATCGACTACAATCACCCCAGCAATATTACGCAAACGCAATTGACGCGCAATTTCAGTTGCGGCTTCGCAGTTTGTCCATAAAACCGTTTCGCGGGCAGTTGCCGAGCGCGTAAACGAACCGGAGTTGACATCTATTACCGTTAATGCTTCTGTCGGCTCAATGACAACGTAACCGCCTGAAGGCAAGTCTACTCTCGGTTTGAGGGCTTCTTTAATCGCAGCAGTGATGCGGAAATATTCGAGGATAGGAGCGCGATCGCGGTGATGGTCGATTAACAACCCTTGGGGTGTCTGCCCACCACTCCAGTTCTGCAAGTACTGTTTTACTCGCTTTAAACCCGTACTCGAATCGACTACGATTCGGTTGACATCTGCGCCGTACATATCCCGCAGGACGCGCTGAATAAAGTCGTCATCGCGGTTGAGTAATGCTGGGGCACGAGTGGATTGTGCTTCAACCTGGATTGTTTCCCACTGCTTTTGCAATGCTTCTAAATCTTCAATAATTGCTTCTTCGGGTTTGCCTTCAGCTTCGGTACGAACAAGTAAACCCATTCCCGCTGGCTTAATCAAAATCGCTAATGCTCGTAAACGGTTGCGCTCGGTTTCGCTTTTAATCCGTCGGGATAAATTTACACCTCTGCCATAGGGCATCAATACTACATAGCGACCGGGCAATGTAATATTCCCTGTTAACCTCGGACCTTTTGTTCCGGTTGGTTCTTTCATTACCTGCACTAACACTTTTTGCTGCGGTGTTAGCAATTCGGTAATTGCTGCTGCCGAACGTCTCAACCGTAACGGGCCTAAGTCTGTGACGTGGATAAAACCGTTACGTTCGGGGTCGCCGATGTTTACAAAAGCGGCATCGATACCGGGTAATACGTTTTCAACAACTCCTAAGTAGATATCACCAATTTGGTGGTGTCCTGTAGCTACAACGAGTTCTTGTATTTGGTCTTCGGAAAAGACCGCAGCAATTTGATGCTGTTCGGCGATAATAATTTGTTTTGGCATTAAATTTCCTCAAAAATTGGCAGCAATCGCGCTGGTGGCAGGTTCGTTATCTAAAATTACCTTTCAATACCCCATGCATCGCTGCTGATATACGTGAATTACAAACCTAAAAAAAGAAAAGTGCAAGTTATTAACAAATGGTCGAGTGTTTATTACGCTCAACGCTTCGAGAATGGCTGCATAAAGTCTTAAACAATAAAAATCGTCTGGGGTTATTTTTGCTACAACCTTTTTCGCTCATCGATTCCTAACTAGAAAACCTTAACGCTTTGATTGCGTAAGTCCAATATTTGGGGTAAACTGTCTCGTCGAGCAATGCTTTTCCCTTGGGATTAGTTTCCTTTTACAAGTGCTTTGAGCTACAAGAGCTAGTCTTGGATGACAAAATGAAAGTTGCGATATCCTTATAAACTACTTTTGTTTCTCATCCTCCGGATTATTCCTTCGGTATGCACTTAATCGAGCGATATTATTTGTATCGGCTCTACCCAGTACCCATATCGCACTCTATAAAGAATGCGAGAGAACTTAGAGCAATTAACTGGCTCGACCCTACGGGGAACCATTTTTATGGGCATCTACAACAGCATTCTTGAACTGTGGATTAGACATTCAGCAATTGTTTTAAAAAGATATAGCGAGAAAAAGCCGACGTAGCCTGCTAATTACTGATTCTCAAAAAATGCAATAAGCGTTCTTGTGTGTTTTCTAATCTGCCTGTTGTTTGTCTAGGATAAAATCCCAGAATTTACACTTTCAAAGAATGTGTTGCTTTTGCGCCCTGAGTACCAGGGTAATGAATCAGTCAGTTCAATGCAGCGCCAGAAAATTTCTCTTCATATCATTCTAACGCAACCTTGTCAAAAATCAAATTTCTTTCCTGGTCAACTTGGGGGTAACTTTTAATAAGTTACCCTCAATCGGTTTAAGTCCGCAAAATTAATTGATTGCGGTGAAAGTGCAGCAGTTCAAACTCTGCATTTGTAACTTGCTCTAGCATAAACAGGATTTGTTCGGGACGCAACAAAGTGCCATCATTACGACAACTACCAACATACCGCAACTTGACTGGGGAATCGTCCACGCTTGTATGAGCCTCGACTACTTCCAACTCTTGCAAGCGCGAGCGTAAATCGACTACACGAGTGTTACCCGATTTAGTTGTTTGCTCGACCAAAATTAGAGGTTGTGCCTTGATTGTATCAACCCACTCCTGCCATTGCGTAGAAGTTGTTTGGTTAATAGCACGGACAGTAATGATATATTCCGCAGTTTCCAACACCGTACTTGCAGCAGGTGCTTTCAAGTCTAACTCCTCAACATTATATATGGGTATATCGCTAGGCAGTACTTGCACTAGTGAGGTACGAAAATAATCGACATCAACTATTTGCGTCAATTCAAAATCGACAATTTCACCGCTACTGGTAGCACCCAATGGTAAGGCATTAGCTAGAGAAATACGCGGATTTGGGTGAAATCCACCTGTAAATGCGATTGGTAAATTTGCACGTCGAATTACGCGGTCAAACAAGCGCATTAAATCGAGATGCCCGACTAAAGCCATATTGCCAATTTTACCAAACCAAACGCGCAACCGTTGAACTTTATTTGTATTCGGAACAAAATCACCTGTAAATTTAGGAATCGCTGGGGGTGGGATAACTATATTATGACCGAAATCAGTGCCGCAGATGCCGCAGTGCGAGCATCCCTCGAAGGAACAGTCGGGTACTGTCGAGGCGGCTAAAGCACGTTCCAAATCTTCTTTGAGCCATTTTTTATCGATTCCGGTGTCGATATGGTCCCAGGGTAGAGGTCTGTCGAGGGATGGGGAGGTGGGGGAAGAACTAGTAATATATTCTCCTTCTATTCCCTTTTCTGTTTGTACCAAATCAAACAAATTCCACTCGCCATTCTCGACTTGCCGATACTTCCATATCTTATCGGCTTCAACGATTGCTTGATTCCAGGCACTAAATGCTTTATCCGCATTTTCAAACCAAGAATCCATTCCTGCACCCAATTCCCAAGCCCTTCGCAAAACTTTACTTAAACTGCGATCGCCTCTGCCAATAAAGTCTTCCATTGCCGAAATCCGCACGTCGGTAAAATTGACTTTCAACCCACGCATTCGCCGAAACTCATAACGTAATAATTCGCGCTTACGAATAAACTCAGCAGTCGCAACCGAGTGCCATTGAAAAGGTGTATGGGGCTTTGGTGTGA
Organism: Calothrix sp. OTE_75_metabat_31; assembly: GCA_031379725.1. Taxonomy (GTDB): domain Bacteria; phylum Cyanobacteriota; class Cyanobacteriia; order Cyanobacteriales; family Nostocaceae; genus JANNFJ01. Next base: position 18,702 of record JANNFJ010001173.1, on the reverse strand, counting down.
AGTTGGAAATTGTCAAGTTAAAATTTAACGGTTTTCTACCCCTTTCTCGACATTCACGTTGCAACCAAGCGACAGTTTCCGCAATCCCAATTACATCGATGTCGGTTTCACCAGGCAAACCAATCATGAAATAAAGCTTGATTTTTTCCCAGCCTTGTTCCCAAGCTGTTTTCACACCTCGTAATAATTCTTCATTTGTCAAACCTTTATTAATAATATCGCGCATTCGTTGAGTGCCAGCTTCAGGGGCAAATGTCAAACCACCTTGCCGCGTTCCACCGAGAATATTAGCGATATTTTCATCAAACCGATCTACTCTTTGACTTGGCAGCGATAGCGAAATATTTTCATCTTTCAAGCGGTTCTTAAGTTCCATCCCGACTGCAGGCAATGCCAAATAATCGGAACAACTTAGCGAAAGCAAAGAAAACTCATTATAACCAGTTGAGCGCATTCCTTTTTCAATCGCTTCCACCACTTGATCCGGTTCGACATCGCGGGCTGGACGGGTGAGCATTCCTGGTTGACAAAACCGACAACCCCGCGTACAACCACGACGAATTTCGATTGTTAAACGGTCGTGAACGGTTTCAACGTAAGGAACGAGTCCGATTGAATATGCCGGAATCGGGGTAGCAACGCGACGCAATATTCGCTGTTGTACGTCAGGACGGTTGGGATGAACCGAACCATCTGTTGCTAAATCGTAAAATCGCGGCACGTATACACCGGGTATTTGTGCAAGGTCAAGCAACAATTCTTCACGACTTAATTGATTGGCTTTACCTTCTTCGAGAATTAGACCAATTTCCGGCAGAAGTTCTTCGCCATCACCCAATGCAAAAAAATCAAAGAAATCGGCATAGGGTTCCGGGTTCGAGGTTGCCGTTTGCCCACCTGCGAAAATTAGGGGATAACTTCCACAATCGCGTTCAATGCTTGATAGAGGAATCCCTGCCAAATCGAGCATTTCCAGGATGTTGGTGGCACCTAATTCGTAACTCAGATTAAAACCTAAAATATCGAATTCGACGAGCGATCGCTTCGACTCGACAGCAAACAACGGCGTAGATGTAGCGCGTAGGAGTGCTGCTAAGTCTGGCGCTGGGAGATAAGCGCGATCGCATAACTGACGCGGTTGGGCATTCAAGATGTTATAGAGAATGATATGTCCAAGATTGGACGCACCAACTTCATAAACTTCTGGATAGGTTAGTACCCATCTTACGATTGCTTGATGCCAAGGCTTATGTATAGCTCCAAGCTCGTTACCAAGGTAACGCGCTGGCTTGAGAATATCCGATGTGATTAATTCTTCTACTGCAACAGCCACGTTTTGCTACTGTAAGCTTTTTAGCTACCCTAAATTACAGCTATTCACTTTCAACCTTAGCATTTATTGCCAGCTTTCATAAACAAGGTACACAGTTAAAACATAAAAATTAATTACTCTTAGACCTCCACACTGTTACACAAGCTATTATGTGAACTGGGAAAATCCTCAATGCAGGCGTGTTACTTGTGCTTTGGTACTGTGGGAAGTCTTATCATACTACACACAATTATACGTTTGTCAACTCATTTTCCACAATTTCAAACACGCGGTCGAGTTGAGTTACTTCAAAAATAATCCGGATTGCTGGGGAAACCGAGCAAATACGAAAGGTTTTTTCTAATGTTTGAGCCAGTTTCAGGGCAGAGACTAATGCCATCAAGCCTGCACTGTCTAAGGATTCGACTTGCCCCAAGTCAACTAGCAATACTGTATTACTATCGTCTCTTAAGGCTGTGGTCAGGTCGCGCTCAAATTCCAAAGCATTTGCTGCATTCAAGCTGCCTTGAGGACGAATGGCTGTAAATTTGGGGTAAGAAAGTAGTGTTTGCATATTCATCTGGTTTTGTAATGCTTAATTATTGAATGAAGATAGATTCATTTGACCATAAACTGTTTTGCATCACATCGACCATTCGTCTTACATCTCTTTGCTGAATCTTTATTCGTATGGTACTCCTATTAAAGATTTCCAAATATTCCGGACTAATGTATTTATATATACTTTTTATCCTTATAAATTGACTACGATTGACACAGTTAAAATAATTAATCTTCTATTAATCTAAATTTAATGCCATTACGCAAATAACTGAGAATTTTCGCTGTTTTTGAGCATTATCATCCGAGCTTTGTAAATCGATTTAGGACTAGTCAGGTATAAGTATCAATGCTTTACTATAGCTAGAAGCAACTACTAAAAGCCAACTGCGATCTAAATCACAGCCTGGGAATATTTAGATCACCTTTTATACCAACTTAAACCTGGGATAATTACTGGATAATGCATCTGGTCTATTTGTTATGAAAACTAAGTACGTTATACGCCAATTGGTAGAAAAAGCTCTGAATATCAAAAAACTGACTCCAGAGATCGAAAATGAAATAAACTACGAGCTAACCGAGATGGGTTACATTTCTGACGTTGACTACGAAGCGTTGGAACTGTTGATGGCAGAGATGGATGCAGGTCGAGTCCAACTCGTGTCTAGTCGAATTAGGTAAAAATTGTAATTTATATGTTAAGTATTTTAACGGTTTGAGTAAATAAACAAAATATTCAGCTAATAAAATTGAGTAATTGCTGGGAAAATTTCATCTCTAGAAAGTTTATATTGATTTGGGCGATGCCTTTGACAACCACCGAAGGTGGTATCGCTTCGGTAAATTTCTGCCTATATACATATATCGAAAGGCATATAAACATCGGCAGGAATAAAGAATTATACTGATGCTTCGGTTTGGGAATGCCAAAGCTGCTGTATAAAACGATTAAGTTGTTGGTTGGGGATGGGATTGAATGCAAGAGGGGATTCTTTTGCTAAAATTGGGCTATAAAATTTAATTACTTCAGTATCTATTGCTGGCACGAATGAATTTACCGACCATAATAAGTCCGAAGCATCGCGTAAATCCGTTACTAATTCAGGTTCTTGGTTAAAGTTGACAAGGAGTAACGGACGCACCCAACACAACTGACGCTCAATTACGACTTGAATTAACTCAACGTATAAACGAGATTTATCAGCTATTTCGGTACTATCGGCGTTATATTCGAGGAATAAAATCTGTCCAGGTTGGAAATCTAAAGTTTTATCCATTGCTTTGATAAGAAAATACTATAGCTAAAAGTATCGGTATACTCTGGTTAAAAATCGGTTTGATAGCGATAATCAAGCCAAGTTAGGTAAAAAGCTTATCTATAGAGTCTGTGCAAACGGTAGTTAGCGATTGTAAGCTATATTATAGAATTGAGTTAACAACTGTTAAGCAAAGCTAAGAAAGATTTTATTGTAGTCATTGAAAACGAAAGAGTAAAGAACTGTGTCAGTCGAAACCATCCAGAAGCCATCAACAATTAAGAAAATCGCGCCCCGGTATCGCGTTTTGCTCCATAACGACGACTTCAACCCGATGGAGTACGTGGTGCAAGTTCTCATAACTACAGTGCCGAGCCTCACCCAACCGCAAGCTGTTAGTATCATGATGGAAGCTCATAGTAATGGCATTGCCTTAGTAATTACTTGCGCTCAAGAACATGCCGAATTTTACTGCGAAACTTTGAAAGAGCGCGGTTTGACTAGTAGCATTGAACCGGACGAGTAAGGATAGCGAAACTCATAATACCAAGTTTCCCTCAATTGTAGTCCGGTAAGCTTGAAAAGTTTTGTAAAGGCGCGATAATTACGCGCCTTTATTATGTATGTGAAAGGTCGGTATGAAAAATAACTTAAGCACTTTAGCCCAGCGTCCAGCAACTATTCGGATAATTGCCTTTGTTTTATGCTTGTTGACGATATGGTTGCCGATTGCCATGCCTATATATTTACTGATACGTGATGCTAATTTGGTAACTATTTTGACGATGGGAATATTGGCGATCGCATTCTTTATTTTTTTGCCTCGTTGGGGTAAGTTGGTTCACAATCAACCCTACATATACCAGCATGTGGGTTTGGAATTTACCCATAAAAATGGGTTGGACTTATTGCGGGGGTTGGCAATCGGATTAATTAGCATTCAATTATTATTTTTGGTTCAAGGTTCGTTGGGTTGGTTGCAGTGGCAGCAACCGAGTGATTCGGTAGTGCGATTTATTTTAGAGGCAATACCCACAGCTTTTGGGACTGCACTTGCTGAGGAGTTATTTTTTCGTGGTTGGATATACGATGAATTGGAACGTGACTATCAAGATAAACCTGGTGTAATACTTTGGGGAGTTGCTTTAATTTTTGCGATATCGCATTTTCTCAAACCGATACCAGAAATAATTCGCACTTCACCACAATTTTTCGGTTTGCTATTGCTTGCATTGACTTGTATTTGGGCAAAACGTTTGTGTCGGGGACGTTTGGGTTTATCGATTGGGATTCATGCTGGGTTAATTTGGGGTTGGTATGTTGTTAATGTTGGCAAGTTGATTGAGTATACGGGTAAGGTTCCTGTTTGGGTGACTGGTGTGAATGATAATCCTTTAGCTGGGGTAGTTGGGTTGAGTTTTTTGGTGATTTTGACGTTCTGGATGTGGAGTAAAAATTTACAGTTAAAAATTCCAGGTCATATCAAATAAATTTAGCCCAAATAGTAGAAACCCCACACTGTAGGGGCGCAAGGCATTGCCCCCTCTTAATTGCGCCCTTTGTATTTTATGACCTGCAATCTGCTGTCAGGTTATTCTAAGGGATTGCGAATAAAACCACATTTACCACTGACGCAAACATTTGCGACTCCTTCGGTAAAGCGTCCAACTTCGTCAAATTGGGGTTCAATCATTAATTCACCTGTTTTGCTAATGTATCCCCATTTTGAACCGATTTTTACTTGTGCTAATCCTTCGTTAAAAACAGTTGCGTCTTCAAATTGCGGTTCGATAACTATCTTTCCTTGACGGTTGATATAACCATATTTATTCTCAAACTTGACTCTTGCTAGTTCTTCTCGAAATGGAGTTACTGCATCAAATTGCGGTGGAATGACAAATTTACCTTGCTTGTTGATGAATCCGTATTTTTCACCCATTTTCACTGCTGTTAATTCTTCACGAAAAAAATTAGCCTCATCAAATTGGGGTTGGATTGCGAAGTTACCTTTTTTATTGATAAAACCCCATTTATTCGTAACTTTGACTGCTGCTAAACCGTCGTTGAAGAAAAAAGTATCTTCAAATTGTGCGGCGATGACTATTTTACCTTTTTTATCGATGTAACCGTACTTGTCACCAATTTTTACAGATGCTAATCCTTCGGTAAAAGGATTGACCTTATCAAACTGTGGTGCAATTACAAGTTTTCCTTTTTTATTAATAAAACCATATTTATCTTCAATTTTGACCGAGGTCATCCCTTCACTAAATGAATTCGGTACATCAAATTGGGGTTGAATTCTAAATCGACCTTCTCGGTTGATATAACCCCATTTTGAATCTAGTTTTACTGCTGCTAAACCATCGGAAAAATCTAGAACTTCATCAAAATTAGCTTGAATTCTGAGTTTACCCTGCTTGTTGATGAAACCGTACTTTCTACCAATCCGGATTGGTGCTAATCCTTCTGTAAACTCAGAACCGTTAAAAAATTTCGCTGGTATCCGAAAGCGGACGTTTTTACTGCTTTTTTGATATTGGTTGCTTTCTACAGGAATAGAAGGGTTTGCGAATGTGGGTGTTAGGGGTGTCAATATGGGAACTGTGACGGTAAGAAATGCTGTAATTCCTAGTTTAAAAGAGTTCAGTAATAATAAATTATTTTTAAGTGCCATGATATACCTAGAATAATATTACTTCCAGGTTGGCACAGGGTTATAGAAAATTATTTGAGTAATAACAATGAATATATACGTTTTAAATTATACATTTATTTATATTAGCGTTCGCCCAGCCAGGATTCCGCAAGAATCGCTTTCATAACCAATAATATGGATACTTTCAACTTCCTATAAATTCATAATTTCCCTTGCGTTTAATATGAAGCTGCATAAATATTGAACCCCACCCTATAGAGGGTAGCGCTTCTTGCAGGATACCCAATACTGCTCGGTTAAGAAATTATCCCCCTAAATCCCCAGCATTATTAGGTGGGTAATAGCAGCTTAATGTACTTAACCCACCCGGCAATAATGTTACTTTTGTTAAATTTTATCTAAAATTGTCCCCGTCAAACAAGCTCGTTCTAAATTGACTCCGTTCAAATTAGCACCAGCCAATTCGACACAAAGTAAATTAGCCCCGCTCATATTCGCACCAGCTAAATTGCAGTCGCGTAAATCAGCTTCCTCCAAGTTCGCTTCACAAAATATTGCCCCTTGTAAGTCAGCACGACTCATATCTGCACCTTTAAGATTTGCACCTGTAAAATTTACACCTCGCAAATCAGCACTGCGAAAGTCAGCACCTTGTAAATTTACATTCATTAAGTTGGCACCACTCAGAAATGCCCCTGCAAATGAGACTTCACCTAGTCGTGCCCCCATCAAATTTGCACCGCGTAAATTACTACCTCGCAAATCAGCACCCGTTAAATCGGCTTGCATTAAATTCGCACCCATTAGGTTTGCCCGCAAGTCAGTTGCTTGGAGATTTGCACCCATTAGGTTTGCCCCTTCTAAGCGTCCCCCATTGAGTATAGAAGCTGTAAAATTTGTGCCGACAAGAGTTGCACCCGCTAGGTTGATGCGGGTTAAATCGAGTTTGGATAAATCCTCGTCTTCTAAGTCGGCACCTGCCAGATTCTTGATTGTTCCGGTACGAATTGCGTCGATGTTCATATTTATAAAAAATGTTTCGCACAAAGTCGCAAAGTCGCAAAGTAAGTTCTAGTGTCTTTTAAATTGTGTTTTAGTTGGACTTGAATGCCCATCTCACTCATAAATACAGCTAAATATGACTGTAACATTTGCAACTTAACTCTGGTGCGCCTCTGCGCCTCTGCGTGAAATTATTATCCTGTTATTTTTGCTAAACTCCAATAGAAGCACTACTTTTATTCTCGCTATAAGAGCGCGAATCTAAAAGCCACATTCCCGAACTCGCTTTAGTTGCCATCACTGGTAATTCAAGCCCCTGTTGTAAACCCATAACTAACAATGTTAGTGCTTCAACCAGTTTAGGGTCAAAGCGGGTTGCTTGTTGCTGATGGCATTCGGCTAATGCTTCGGAAAGTGCTTCTTCGTCATCTAAAAGTGAAGCTTTTTTCTGATTAACTCGCCATTGAAATTCAGCAACTAGGGATAAAATCCGTGATTCTAAGGGGATTTCGTCACCTGCTAACCGTGCAGGTTCGCCACTGCCATCCCACCATTCGGTTTGATGGGTGATGATTTGGGCGATCGCTCGTAATTGCGACATGGTACGTAACACTTGTGCGCCGGGTACTAGGGGACAAGTTAACGGGGTACTGGGTGCTTCGTCGTCGTGATAGCGTGCCGATGGGGATAAAACGCTTTCGGTACGCTGTAATGGGTCGATTCGATGGAGTAATGCCGCAAGACGCGATCGCTTGATTTGCCATGCGGGTAAATCCAATAATTGCCCCATTGTTTCGACAAGTGCCACTACTTCGGATGCTGCCATTGGGTTGGTAATATCGGCGGCATCCATCATTTGCGCCATCCGTAAAAATGCTTGAATTTCGTTGGATACTAAATTACGGTCGAGAATAGCATGGCTGGTGGTTTTTTGTCCGGTTTGCAGGTAATCGACGACGCGGGATACTACTGCATTCAAGTCTTCAGGTACAGTGATGCGGGGTTGAATCGCGTTTTGTTGTTCGGTAAGTTTTTTTGCTAGTTCCGGATTGTAGTTACTGATATGGGAAATTGCTAATTGGATTGTTTCCTTAACTAACTCCGGTTCAAATGTCCATAACCCATAAAATTTTCGCTCCAAATCTTCTTTTGGTTGCCCTGCTACCCCATAATCGGCTGCGGAAAGTTCTTGACAAAGTACCATCGCCGTGTAATCAGGCGACAGGATAATTAAGTGCCATTCCTGGGCAACTGCGTCTTCGGGTGGCAATCCAACTAATTCGACATTCGGTAATTTGCTTGTAGGGTGTTCTGCCCAACCGCTATCAGGAGCAGCCATAATGACGATTTGTCGAGCAGCTGCCGCAATATCTGCATATCGTTCGGCTTCTGCCAAATACCATTTTCCCTGTTGGAAGGCTGTAATTACTAAAGGAGAGCCAGTGTCGTTTAATATATGGTCTTCTAAAGCGTGGCACAGTGCGACTAAGGTGTTTTTGAAGTACACTCCAAATCGAATCGGTCGCTTGCTGTCACGGTGGGATGTTTCGAGTTTTTGTAAAAGTGAGCCTTCGAGCATGGAATTAGGTATTGGGGATTAGGGAATGGAAATAGGGAGTTTTTATAAACAAGTGTATCAATTATGAGAAGGGAATGTCGTCTATTTATAAATGTTGCAACAATTACGCGCAATATCAAAGAAAATCGTAATTGTTTATATTAATGCCGTCAAGATTTTATGACTACATCGCTTTACGTTGCTTCTGTGCCTATATTTACACAATCCTAAGTAGCCTTTTCATGAAAAACACGTGCAAATGAGAAATCATGGTTTCTAACACAATTTCTTGGAAATCTATTCGAGATCAAGTTTTAGCTGACTCTGAAGTAAAGGTTGAGTATGACAAAATAAAGCCTGAATTTGATATCGCTCAACAAATTATTGCTTTAAGAAAACAAAGTGGGATGAATCATGAGTATTGGAGGCTAACTTAAGATTAAATTGCCTTCGCAAAACTGTTGACCCAGGTTGTTGTTATTGCTAGGGTTAATTTTATATGCACAACTTCAACCTCATACTAGTAGCGCATGAATCGTCTCTATACGCAGCATTCCAAGAGCATTTTAATTATTTCCCAAACGTTGAGATAGTCAATAATTACTTCGAGTGGTTGACTAAATATGATTGCTTGGTTAGCCCCGCAAACTCGTTTGGGATGATGGACGGTGGTATGGATGCTGCGATTATCAATTTTTTTGGTCGTTCTTTAGAACAATCTGTACAGCAAAGGATTTTAGAAGATTATTTGGGCGAACAACCTGTGGGTACATCGTTCGTTATCGAAACCGGACATCAGCGCCATCAGTTTCTTGCTCACACTCCGACAATGCGGGTACCGATGAATATCAAAGATACAGATATTCCCTACATAGCAATGCGAGCGATGCTTTTAGCGGTTCGGCAGCACAATCAAAATTCTCACAAGAAAATTAATAATGTTGCTTGTCCTGGTTTGGGAACGGGAATCGGACAAGTGCCACCAAACGAAGCAGCAAGACAAATGGCACTAGCTTATGATTCCTTTTTGCATCCCCCAAAGTTTATAAATTGCTTTGTTGCTGCGTTAAGACAATTACAAATTTGGGAAGGACGTTGATCGTAACGCACTTAGAATCAAAGATGTGCGTCCGTCCGGCTTTCTTGCGATACTATCTTCGATAGTATCGCACGATATTTTATCTGGCTGCTTCTACTTCTTGCACAGTCAATGAAAGTGCCAGTGCAACTTGTTCTACACTTAATCCCATTTCCACCAACTGAGCTACTGCGTCTAACCGATGCTGTCGTTCGGCATCAGCACGTTGTTGTTCGGTATCAGCACGTTGTTGTTCGGTATCAGCGCGTTGTTGTTCGGCTTCCTCTGGCAACAAAACCAGATTTCCGGCTTCGTCGTAAAACCTTAGCCAAACTGCGTCATCATCTTCTTCGATTACCCCTTGCCACGTTCCTAACCATAAGTGTAAACTCTCACACCACAACCATCCTCGTGAATCTTCTTCAATTGGTTGGTAGCCTTTATAATTATCAAGACGCCATCCTTGTAGTGAGTTGACCTTAAAGGGATGAAATACGAAATAATCTTTGGTTTTAAAGACTTTTTCGTACAGCGTTTTTTTTCCTCCCAAGTCTTGAGCTTCTGTAGTATCAGAAAGTAACTCAACAATCATATCGGGGTAACGTCCGTTTTCTTCCCAAACTACCCAACCTTGACGTGCTGGGTTATGTGGCACATCCAAGACTACTAAAAAGTCTGGGCCTCTAAATTCTTTGTTTCTAACTTGCTGACTGCTATAGTAAACAAACATATTGCCACCAACAAAATAATTATTTCGTCCTCCACAATGGTGTTTATAAGAACGAATTAGCGCATTCATCGCAGCGCGGTGACGATTACTTTCCAATGGTTCTCCGTCATCAAATATTAAATCTGTGGGTGGCATCGGGGGTTGCCATTCTTCGACTGGTGACTGTGTAACTGATGGTGTGACTTCAGCCGTTTGAGGTGTCATAAAATCTATGGTGGTCATGATGCCACCCGATTAGAATATTTTGAAAACTTTTTTACTATTATAGTAATTGCAACCACAATCAAGGAATGTAAACACACAGCGTAAGAAGGTTAATAAACTTGAAGTAAAACCCAATTGCGTAATTGTTGGAGAGTAAATGCACCTGTTCATAGTTTGTAAATATTAATACAGAGTAATTCGGCTCAACTTAACTATAGGAATCCGGTTTTATTTTTGAAAATATACGTAGGGTGCGTTAGCGCTACTCGTAACGCACCAAAACCTTGAAAACGATGCGTTACGGATTTCAACAATCACGCACCCTACATACCTAATTGTGTAAGCGCAAAGCGCAGGCTACGCCAACAAAAATCAAATAGTAATCCTATAGTAATAAAATATCTAATCGAGTTTTTGTACTAAATTATACTTGTGACAGATATTTTACCGTCACTAGTCAAACTTAATAAAGTAGGAATTATATACGCAAAAAATATGCTGTTCGTGCAAACAGCATAATAGTTTTTCATTAAAATGTGTAAGTCTTAGAGTATTCCAAGTAAAAAACTGCCCCAACTGTCATGCTGACCGCAGGGAAGCATCTCAATACTTACCGTAGTCGATGGTTATCAAACTGGATCATTTATTTTTTGGAACACTCTTATATAGGACGCGATATGCCTAACGGCACGAGCAGCGCGATATGCCTAACGGCACGCTGCTGCGATCGCATATCACGTCTGGAAAATACTACTTCGCACCCACTAATTGCTTTTCTTTGACTTCAATTGGTGCTGTTAATGCTTCTTCCAACGGGGCACAACCCAATTTTTCCTCTAAAATTTTCATCACCTCGCGTCCAAAATCGTTGGGATTTTGTCGCCATGCTTGGAGGCAAACTTCCCCAAAGAAGGAACCCAGAGGTTCGGGATTCCAAAGTAATTTTTTGGCTGTCCAAGGCATCAAGCTCATTGGGTCATACCCTGGTTTGAGGATACCTTCTTTGAAAGCGTATTCTTCTAAATGGGTATGAGGTTGTAAACCAATAAAGAAAATTGCAGGTTCGACTTTATCTACACCAAAAATACGTTCGAGTTCGCGGTGATAAGCGATGGTTTGACGGATGGTTTCGGGACGCTCATCAATGACGTTAAAGGAGTAATTGACGGAAACCATATCTTTAAAACCTGCTGCCTTCAAATCGCGGCAATTTTGCAAGACAGTCCGCAAGTTATAACCCATCCGCATCTTCCTCACAAGTTCTTGCGAACCGCTGGTGATGCCGATTTCAAAGTAATTCATCCCGGTTTTTGCCATCAACTCGCATAATTCGGGGGTTAAATTATCAGCACGGATATATGCTGCCCAATGAATATCGGTCATCCCGGAATCGACGATTTTCTGTAATAGTTCGATGGCATCATCCATGAACTTACGAGCGGGTATAAATTGAGCGTCAGTAAACCAGAAGTTACGAACGCCTCTATCATATAGCTGACGCATCTCGGCTACAACTTCTTCGGCTGGGTTAATGCGTACTTGTTTACCTTCAACTACCGTATAAACGCAGTAACAGCAGTTATGCGGACAACCGCGTTTGGTTTGAACGCCGATGTAAAAGTCTTTTTCCAACAAGTAATAATTAAACTCAGACCAAATTGTTTCGATATAGTCGTAATTGCAAGCCGTTTTTTCGAGTGGTGTCGGCTGTTCGTGAATTAGGCGATCGCGTGGTTTTTCTTCTCCAACAACGTAACATCGTTCCGAGGCAATTTCGTTACCACCAAGCAATTTCGTTAGTAGTGTCTCACCTTCACCAACCGAAATAATCGTTCCCTTGGGCAAACTTTTACCCAACTGTTCGTAAAATACGCTGACAGCACCACCACCAATAACTGCACGGGCTTGAGGTTGATATTTTTGGGCACGTTTTAAACCGCGTTTGACTAAGCCGATATTGCGCCACAATTCGACGTAGTAAGCGATGAAAATCCGCAAACCACCGATACCACCGCGTAATTTTACAAAGGGATTTTTGGCATAGTAAAATTCAAAAGCGTTTTGGAGGGGGTTGCCACCGCGTCCCCCTACTGGTGCGTAAATTTGAATATCGCGCCACGAAAATACGAGTAATGTGGGCTTAAATTCATCGATACATTTATCTAACGCTGTAGTGTAATCCAACGGTGGCACGGTTCCCAAGTCAAAAATTCGCTGTTGAATATCGGGGAACTGCTTGTGAACGTGGTCTGACAGATAGACCACCCCAATCGGGAAGATGGGGTTACAAGGAAGGCGAACGTAGAGGATTCGGTTTTCCATATTTGCTGCTTTAACTTCCATCTTGCCGTTACTTAAGGGTGAATGTGAGAAGAATCGATCTAAAAATGTAGTTATATTTTTATTTATGTCGCCTATCTTAATCTTACTTGACAATCGATGCGATTGTTGGTAAACATATGTCTTTGATTTGGGCAACTGTAAAATTCGTGAAAACGCTCTGTAGCACTCGATATACAGATAAATTACCTTCTCTACGTTAAAGATAACACCATCACGATTTGTAAAGTTGTCGTTAGTTAATTTCTAATCAGCAATCGTTCTTTGTCATTGTTACTCTACTGACTGGCTGGCAGTGAGGTGCAAGTAAACGATGCCAATAAATGTACATACAATGTCAATATTATTACTTTCTTTAGTACAAATTACGTGTTTATCGCAAAAAACGCGGTATTTTAGATAATTAATATGTATTGTCAATGTTGTTTGTATACAGTTTCGGACTTTTTTCTCTATGTAGAAGCATATTCACCGACTTAACTAATTTTATATTTTCCCCTCTTCGCTTTAATGTATAATTGACGAAACCGCATATATTTTTACAAAAATTTCATACAATTTCTCAATCTAGAGATACCTAGTCAAAAAAGGGTATTTATCTTTAGATAGATTTTTAGTCAAAAATTATAGTTGGTATTCGTGGTTACAGCACGCGGGGATCGGGCGGTGATAGTTTGGCTGGTGTAATGTAAAATTGTGGCGTAAAGCTCCTCAGCAATTATGGCTCAAATTTTAGACCCTCTACCAGCCGAGCAGTGTGGAAAAATCCTCTGCTGCTACGTGAATGCCACGAGCAAAATCCAGGTAGCTCGTATCTCGAATATACCAAACTGGTACTTTGAACGGGTTGTATTTCCCGGACAAAGACTAGTGTTTGAAACATCTCCCGAAGCTCATTTAGAGATTCATACGGGGATGATGGCAAGTGCGATTTTATCGGATAATATTCCGTGCGATCGCCTTGCAATTAGCGATTCTGAAAATCACGATGATACCAACAATAAAAAAAGCATTGTCTCGGCAAGTAATACAATAACCGAAGATACAACAAACCCTTTAAAAGTTGCTGGTGAGTGTTTCTGTTGATTAAAAAACGATTTTTCTTAAATTTAATTAGGGTTGCTAACTAGCAACCCTATTTTATTGGTTGATAAAAGTAATATCAAGATTGTCTACCAAATCGAGCAATTAATTCTGCTCTAGACAATTGCATTAGTAAAGGGGTAAATTCAGATGGTGGTAAAGCTAATATCGGTTCGATAATTGCGCTTAATCCTTCATCTAAAGCACCAAAACGAACTTGTAGTAAATTTTCGATAATTTGTCGTCGTTCTTCTTGCCTTCCTTCTTGCCTTCCTTCTTGTTTTGCTTTTTCGCGGTTTTGTTGGTAAATTGGTTCTAATCGCATAATTAACTCCCTATCATCAGTATCTAATTGTTGATTTACTCTCAAATTTTCGCGGAGATTATAAACTAATTCTAACGTTGCCTCTGCGCCCTTACATCATTTTTGGAGATGTCTATTAAACAGATGGGTAGTAAAAACAAAACTTTATTTAGATACTGATATTGAGGAAGAGTTACAAGTCCCCGTTAAGAAGTAAAGTAGATATTATGTTGCGTTTAAATACGGTAAGGTTAGCTTGAATCTTCCTTCGTTTCTTTGGTTATGGAAAATCGCTGCATGGTCAATGGGGTTATCGCTATTGGCTTATTTTTTGCTGGCAGCATCGGGTATATGGATGTTTTTTACCCGTACCCAGCAATACCCGCTCATATTGCGTATCAATCGCTTATTTAGAGATATGGGGGAAATGCGTTCATTGCACTACATCATTGGTGGATGTCTAGTTGCTTTAGTATTAGTACTATTACTTGTTGGTATTGTCGGTACTTTGGGTCACTTTGGAACTCTTGGACATTCTTCGCATTTATTTGCGGGGTTAAGTGCAGTTGCACTGGTATTAATTTCTGCTGTGAGTGCGACGCAAATTAGTAGTAATCGTCCGATAATGCGAACAATACATGTTAGTACAAATATTATTTTGTTTTTTGGGTTCGCTTGGGTTTCGCTAACGGGTTGGGATGTAGTGCAAAAATATTTACCTTAATTTATGTATGTTGCAGCCCGTAGTAGCCCGTAGGTTGGGTGGAACGTAGTGTACCAACTATTATTGTTGGGTTCCTGCTTAGATGCTGTTGGCAAACATTCCACAACATTTAAAATGTCGTCAAAACAAGGTTTTGGAAATGTTGGGTTATAAAGAAAGCTACAACGCCACCTGCTACAACGCGGGGAACCCGCGCCAATACTACTCGGTTAAGCTTTAGATCCCCCCAACCCCCCGATAAGTTGGGGGGCTAAAAGCCTTACAAAGTCCCCCAACTTATCGGGGGATAATGGTGGATCTATTTTGGGAAAACTTCAAAACCTACGCAGTATTGGAACCCGCGCAACGCAGTGGCTCTCCAACCCACACTATTAGACTACAAAGTATAAGTAAAATCTTTCACCAACATACCCGGAACCATCGAACCACCTAATTGACGAGAACCATAGGTGCCAACTTCGGGAATAAACTCTTGAAAATCGGTGAAATCGATTAATTTTTCACCCCAAAATTGATAAAGTGTCTCATCAAATCGCAAATTCTCGATTGGAGCAACGATTTCGCCATTTTCTACCCAAAAACAAGCATAACGAGTCATCCCGGTAATTCGACCTGTAGGTAAATCACTCCAATTAAGGTAATGTAAATTGGAAACGTATAACCCAGTATCCAAGCTTTTGAGGATGTCATCAAATGCCAAATTACCGGAAGCAATTTCTGGCGATCGCATTGCCTCGCTACTATTTGCACCATTAGCTATTTTGCCATATTCTTTGGCGGTGCGGGAGTTAACTAAGGTATTTTGAAAAGACCCATCTTCGATGATTGATAATTGGGGTGCTGCCATCTCACCTAAGTCATTAAATCGAGGTACTAAACCGCTTTGAAAGTTTTCTTTGAGCTGAAATGAGGTTGAAAGCTGCTTTTCAAATCGCCACAATGAAGCTAAGGAACTATTACCTTGCTGGATATCAGCTTCGCTAACACCACTCCACGACAACATATATAATAAGTCACCAACAGCGGACGGAGCAAAATATGTTTTATATTGTCCTTTGGGGATTTCTTTAACGGGCAGTTCGAGTAATTTTAATTGTATTTTCGCATCTTTAATTTTAGCGGCATAGGCATTATCATCCCATTTACTACCAGCATAAAAGCCTTTGACTGCCCGTTCTTTGGTTGTAAAAATTGAATAATCTAAGGTGAAAAAGTCAGTTACAAACCAGTGCTTTTGACCGCAAGAATCTGCGTAACCTTTAATGACAATTCCACCTGCGTATATACCTGTAAAATCTAATTCCGAAACTTGTTCTAAGATGGTTGATACAACTGCATTTGCATCTAATAAATTACCCAAATTGACTTCGCGGCTGGTGTTATTTCCTGATGGTAAAACTAAATAAGGGTCTACAGGTAGCAAAGGTAATTCTTCACGCAGTTCAAGCAAAGCTGCATATGCCGTTTGCCAGTCGATTTCCCAATTTCCGCTAAAGGGAAATTCTAAATAACAACTACGTTGATTTTCCATCAAGGACAGTTTAACCCAACCATCGGTAACACAACCAGTTTGACGGACTTTTGCATTATTAAAGCGCGTAAATTGACTGCGTTCGCTACTTAATTTAGCTGTAAATTCTTCTGGATCTAATTTTTTAGCTAACAGCGTTTCAACTAATTTGTTAAAGCTAGTTTCTAAATTAGATAATTCTTCGATGCTCATAGGTGTGTGAAGGAGTTAGTAGTTAGGAGTTAGGAGTTAAGAATTAAGAGTTGGGATTTAAGAGGATGTTTTAAAAGTCCAATGTAGGTATAATTTGTCATTCTGAACGGAATGAAATGAAGTGAAGAATCTAGATTTCTCGTGGGGGTCGAGATGCTTCATTGCGCTGAGTCCCAAGGGGACACGCTACGCGAACGCTCCATTCCGCATGACAAAAAGTATACTTTTAAAACATCCTCTAAGAGCAAAGAATTGACTTTTCGATTTCAGACAAGGTGTAATAACTTTGTTGATAATCCAGTCCATAACTTCTAAACCTTAACTTTTAACTCTTAACTTCTAACTCCATTACGTTCCACCGCCAAAAACTTCGACGTTGGAGAATACACAAATTGGGGAACCGTGTCCGACCCAAATTGCTTGGTTGGGTTCACCTTTGCCGCAAAAGGGTGTACCGTACATTTGCCATGTGTCCGCATTACCAACCTTGGTTAAACTACCCCAGAATTCCGGTGTTGTGGCGCGGTAGTTGGGGTTACGGAGGGTTTTGGTAAATTTGCCGTTTTCGATTAATTTGGCGTACTCGCAGCCAAATTGGAATTTGTAGCGACGGTCGTCAATCGACCAGGAACGGTTAGATTCCATGTAAACCCCGCTTTCTATGTCCGCGATCGCACTTTCAAATGTCTCGTTCCCAGGTTCCAAATTCAAGTTTGCCATGCGGTCAATTGCAGGACGGTTCCAGGAAGACGCACGGGCACAGGCTACACCCGGAATTCCGGCTCTAGCTTGACTTTCTAAGCTACCCACACCTCGTTGGAGTACACCTTCTTTGATTAAATATTCGCGGGTTGCCACGGCTCCCGTATCATCGAATCCATAGCTGGCAATTTCACCGGGTACGGTGGGATCAAAGGTAATATTCATCAACGGTGAACCATAAACTAGGTTACCAAAATCGCTTGTTTTGACAAAGCTCCCCCCGGCATAATTACGTTCATCACCTAAAATTCGGTCTATTTCTAAGGGATGTCCAACACTTTCATGAATTTGTAACATCATTTGGTCGGGAGCAAGTACCAAATGTGTACGTATATTTGGACATTCTTCAGCCGTCAGTAATTCTACTGCCTGTTCGCCAATTTGCTGGACATTGTGCCAAAGGTCGGGTTCTTTGAAGTGTTCGATGCCACCTTGGTAAGTGTGAGATTGCCAGCCGTTACTAGTACGGTGCTGAACTAGTGGACCATCTTGGGCAATTGCACCGTAATAGGTACTAATAAATGAAAACTTTTGATAGACCTGCGAACCGTTACTGCTGACAAAACATGTTTCCCGGTTGGTGGTCACAATTTGGGCAACAGTTTGAACGATTTTCTCGCTGACTTTGATGGTTTTGCAAGCTTGGATAAGTATATCGTTAATTTCCCCGGAACCAATTGCATCAAGGGGTTCGATGTATGGGGATGTATATTCGCCGATAACTTGGGGACGAGCTATATCAGCTGAAAATCGATGAATTGACCATTTTTTCGCCGAATCAGCTTGTTGATAAGCAGTTTCGGCTGCTGTTTGCAAAGCATGTTCTTGGAGCGAATTGGTTGCAGCGTAACCGATACAACCATCGACCAAAACTTCCACCATTGCCCCGACGGTGGTTGATTTGCCATTGCGTTGGGGAGTGCGATCGCGTACATTTCGGGTTGAGGATGTTTCTTTAACTGCGCGAATACCTACCCAATCAGCGGAAATTTTTATATTACCGAGTGTCTTTGTTAATTCCGACAACATAATTAATTCAAAATACCCTACAGGAATACTTTACGTACACAATTGCAAATTTCACAATTAAAAGTTGATTAATTATGGTGTTTGATTCGTGTCACTTTGTGATATCTAGTTACCAAAAGTAAACAATTATTAATGCAAAATATAAGTTATATTTTTAATTTTAAGAAATCCAGTATATCTAAAGATACCTGTTCCCTTAATTTTTACGCAGCCAATACCAGTCCGAAAAGCGAATGATTTCGATTTGCTCGGACTTTTTTTACACACCCTATGGATTTTAGAATATATCAGATTATTGCAAATATTAATATTAATAATTTTTCGATTGAGCCGTCCTTAAAGACGGCTTTAATCGTTATCGATGCCAGGTCGTG
>JANNFJ010001152.1:0-6983 GCA_031379725.1 Calothrix sp. OTE_75_metabat_31 | reverse complement strand
TTAAAAAAGAAATAAATCAAGTACGAGAATATTTTAAACATATCCAGTATGTGGATGATATGGTAAATTGCGCTGTGTCCGAAACTGACAATGAGCAAATTCAAGTATCGTTGAATAAATTAATAGAACATCATCGAAATTTTAGAACAGATAGAAAGATATTTGAATACAAAGCATCTATTATTTCGCTTTATGGCTTGTTAGAAAAACAGATAGAAATTTGGATTCAAGAATATCTTGATTTGTTTGCAATTTTGGCTATAAACTATAACAATATAGATGAAAAAATTAGAAACAATCATTTTGAGTTTTCTTTAAAATTAATAACCACTATTACCAGTAGAGAAAATGCTAAATATCAACATCTTACAAAAGAAGAAGTTTTAAAAAAATTGAATCAATGTATCGTAAATCCTGAAAGTTACGCATTCAATACAGAAGCATTTGTGCTTTTATCAGGTAATTTAAAGCACAAACAAATTGTAAAGCTATTTGAACTTATTAATGTAAGCTTGAATGAAGTATTAAAAACAAATGTAACACTAATTCACTATTTCAGGAATGAGAGAGGAATTACAAATATTTCAAATGTAGATACAGATTTTTTATACAATAAAATTGACGACTTAGTTGAAAGAAGAAATCAGATTGCTCACGGTTCAGAAAGATTAGATAATATTTTAGATATATCTGAATTGGAACTCTATGTCCAATTTTTAGAAAACTATTGTCAAGCTATTTTTGAAATATTGTCTGAAGAGCTTATTAAAAAAGAGTCAATTTATAAATTTCAAAAAATCCAAAAAATCATTCAAGTTTTTAATAATAAAATATTGGCGTTTGAAATTGAAAATTATACAATAAAATCTGGAGATATACTTATTGTTGAAACAATAGAAGGTAACTTTTTCAAAAAACCTATTCTAACAATTCAATTAGATAAAAAACCATATACAGAACTTACCATTACAGAAAAAACAAATATTGCTATTAGTGTTGAGCCTAATATCAAAGAAAATCAAAAATTTTACATAGTAAAACAATAATTCCTTAAAACCTCCAATTAACATCTGTTAAATCCAGAGAGTGCAAGAGTTAAGGCATCTTGCACGTTTGCTTCTGTCAAGTTAGTCTAGTTGAGCTTGGCGATTTTCACTCTCATATCGTTGTCCCACGTTTCGATATTTTTGTCGTCATAAAGCATCTTCCTTTACTTACTCAGATATCTATAATAAATTATAAACGAACTTTACTTGACCATATCACTTTATACTATAGTCCCAATTGATAAATTTATCTTTTTTAATCTTTCTTTTCGCTCCTGCTAAAGCATGTTCCCTGTAAAAAAAGCGCCGAGATTTGTTTTTTGTTAATACAGATAAATCGCTTCGCTGAATTTGATAATGCCAGCGATTATTCTGGTTTTTATGTAAGTGGATTTTATATCCTTTGTAAATAATAATTTGCCTGTCGTAAAAGTCTTCGTCATCGTTAAGATATTCTAAATATACTAAGTCACTCGAAGTATTTAATTTTTGGATCTGATTATAATGATTTTGAGTAAGTAAGAGCTTTACAATATTACTTACTAATTCTTGCTCGTGAATATTTCTGTCAGCATTAAGTCGAAGTTTAACTTCTGGATGCTGATGTAATTCTTCAGTTAATTTTTGGGCAAATTCTGATATTGCGTTTAAGGGATTCGAGCTTTGGGCTATATTTTCTACTAAAATATCTCGAAACTCATTAAATGTCTGTGAAACATCGTCAGCAATTTCTACTTGACGGTTTTCAATAGTTATATACTGCTTTATGTAACTGTTTTGAATATTCAGTCTGGAGTTATCATTTACATCAATTATTCCTGAATTATTCAAGATTGAGTTTGCTGCATTTCGACTAATTAACTCATTTTTATTTTGATAGGCAATTTGATTTTTAGATAACATCGCTAGACCTGCTAAAAATAAGATTAATCCGATTACGGTATTAGCAGGACTTTTAGTAAACGAATAATAAATCAGTATAGTCAATAATATTCCTATTGCTAAAAATAGAATCTTTCGCAACGATAATCTTAGACTCGAAGATTGTGATGCTTTCTGGATTTCTCTAACAAAATACATTTTTTTAACCAAATCATGATACAAAATACTAAAACCGATTAATTATGCTTATGATTTAGGCACTGTTACTCGATTTCTTTAATAATATATGTAATATAAATTACTTTAGCCGGAAATATGAAAAAAATGTGTAAATGTATCTACCTACTTGGTATAGCAACGACTATTACTGCTACAACTTGCACATTCGCAGTTCCTCAAACTTTCCAAATAAGTATTGCATCCCAAAATTCAGGTTTTCAGTCGATTATTAAGGATAGTGGGATAGAAGTTTACAAAAAAGACAGCGTGCAAGGTAAATTAGAATATGTAACGGTTGTCAATAGGCAAAAAGCCAGAATCAATAACTTAGTTGGAACTGTAAACACTGCCAATGGGACAATTAGCAAAAAAGTCCTGACCGAGTTTTGGCAAGATGCAACTAATCAAAATACTCCAACAAAAAAAGCCAGAGTCGTTATCAATGGCACTTTCTTCTCCACCAACGACGACCCAACCGGAATTGCTTTTGGATTGAAGGTTGGAGGTAAGGTCATTACCTACGGTTATGCAATTGGCAAAGAATACCCTGGTTTAATTCGGATTTTTGAGTTTGGCAGGGTAGGGGGAGGTGGAAGTATTTCACCCTACAGGAAAAATATATTTGAAAATAAATTGGGTACGGATATTGTTGGTGGATTAGATGTGACAGCTAACAAGTCAGCCAATCGATATTTACCTCGAACCTTTGTTGGGGTCAATCGAGATAAAAAAATTCTATTTTATTCGAGTAACCATGCGCGTCAAATCGATGCAACCAATACACTCAAAGCATTTGGGGCAAAAGAGATGATAATGCTTGATGGTGGTGGTAGTACGGGGATGATTATTGATGGGAAACCAGTAATTGCCACTAACCGAGCAATTCCTCATGCGATCGCATTATATTCTGAAAAATAGGTTCCGAAAAATAACTTCCGGAAAATCACAGTAGTGGTAGAAAAAGTTATGTGTTACTTTTGATTCGCAGTATATCGTGCTGATGAACTGCGAGATTTGAGCTTGACAGTAATGCAAAACTACCTTTTAGCTTTATTTAAGGGTTTCTCGCTGTGCGTTTCCAGCACCATCTGGTTATACTTTTTACCTGTAATTTCACTAGTGCAGGCACAGTCGATTATACCTGATGCGACGTTACCTAACAATTCGCTGATTACACCCCGTGACAATAGTCTCATTATTACGGGTGGAACTACAGCAGGTACAAATCTATTTCACAGCTTTGAAAAATTTTCGGTTTCGACAGGAGAGGTAGCAGATTTCAACAATATTCCTAGCATTAAAAATATTATCACGCGGGTAACGGGCAATTCCATATCAAATATTGATGGATTAATCCGCACTAACGGCAATACTAATTTATTTCTACTCAACCCTAATGGAATTAGCTTCGGTTCTAATGCTGCGTTGAATATTGGGGGTTCGTTTTTTGCCAGTACCGCAGATGCTTGGCAGTTTAACGATAAAAGTACATTTAGTGCCACAAATACCCCTGCAAGTCCTTTACTGTCTATCTCTACACCAATTGGAGTACAGTGGGGGACTCGGACTGGAAGTATTACAAATTCAGGAAATCTAGTAGCAGGCAAAAATATAGTCATTGCCGCAGATAACATTAGCAGTACTGGAAAATTATCTGCTTTGGATGGAAATATAGATTTGATTGCTAAAAGTGATATTAATGTCAGCGTTACCAATGATATAAATATTAATTTTAATCAAAATAAAGTTAACGCTGAAGCGAGCAATTTGATAAGTCTCAATGAGACTAGTAATAATCAGATTGTCGCGCAAAGTCCTAGTGATGATAATAAAAAAGATGACAAAATTGATAGTTCTGTTTTATTAAATTTACCTGAAATTAATAGCTTATCTATTACCGAAATTAATGAAACTATTATTGAAAATGAAGTTACGCCAATCAAGTTCAAGCAAGTTAATAATTTATCGCAAGGGCAACTACTGAATATCTCTAGTATTTCAATTATTAATGCATCATTGCCATTAGTTAACACAGTAAGCCAAATTAGTAAAACTTGCTCAATATCAGCAAGAAAGAATAGTTTTACTATTGCTGGGAGAGGGAGTTTACCTGTGTATACGAAGGAAGCATTAAATATTAATTATGGTTGGATTGATTGGCGAATTTATACAATTAGCGATGTTGCAAAATTAGATAATACAAATAAAAAGCCTTTGATTGAAGCAACAAATTGGCAAGTTGATGGTAGTGAAATTAAATTAGTGGCTGCATCTACACAAGAGGCATTTAATGACTATTCGTTAAATAATACTAAAATTAATCCTTTAATGACTCGTCAAAACATTAGTCAAATTGCTAGTAGTTCATGTTATTAATTTTAACCCGATGAGAGGCAATGCTGCTCGGTTAGAAAGTTTTCCCAAAATTAATCCCCCTAAATCCCCGCTAAATTGGGGGACTTTAAAAGGCTTTTAGCCCCCCAATTTAGCGGGGGGTTGGGGGGATCTAAACCTTAACCTACGCAGTATTGCTATGAGAGGGCTAGAATAAAATTCTGAGAAATTTTGACATGAACCAGTACTTCACTACATTAATTTCGAGAAGTAAGAGTAATTACCACTCCAGACGCAGAGGGCACAGAGGAGGAAGGAAACGAGAGGTGAAAATAATAAAATTCAGGTATCGAGGACGTAGAGAATTACTTGGTAAATGGTTGCAGGTATTTGTAATTTGGGTGCTTTGCAGCTTTTTGATATTGTCTAATATTAAAGCTATTGCAGTGTCTATTTCATTCTATCAACTGAAGCAAGGACAAATACTTTACCAAAATGGACAATTTTTTGATGCGGTGGAAGCTTGGAAATCGGCATGTGATGATTTTGAATTGCGACACGAACAACGATATCAAGCGCTAACATTAAGTTACTTGGCTTTAGCATATCAACAGTTGGGATTGCCGGAAGCAGAAAGTACAAATAGGGCAGCATTAGAATTAATTCGCAAATCGAAAGATAAATTTATCCACGCACAGATTCTGAATAACCAGGGGCAATTACTATTTGGTCAAGGTAAAACAGAAATAGCGCTCGAAATTTGGAAACAAGCCCAAAATTATTATCATCAAGTCGGCAATACTACGGGTGAAATTGGTACGCAAATTAATGAAGCACGAGCATTACAATCTTTAGGCTTTTATCTACGTGCCCAAGATATTCTCGAACAAGTTGAAGTTTTACTTAATAACCAACCAGATTCACAAATGAAGTTTGCTGGATTGGTAAATTTAGGTAATGTGTTACGAGTAATTGGTGATTATGAGACGGCAGAAGTGATTCTGCAACGTAGTTTGATAATAGCTAAAAAGTTAGGTTTGAAACCTGAGATACAAATTGCTTTCTTCAATTTGGGTAATCTTGCTAATTCTCAACAGCAGCTACAAACAGCATTGAATTTTTATCAAGATGCTGATAATAAAAATAGTCCGGTAGTATTGCAATCCAAGATTTATCAATTTGAGATATTAAATAAGTTAAATAATTATATAGAAGCTCAACATCTGTTACCGCAGATTCAAACGCTACTTGCTCATTTACCCCCCAGTCAAACGACAATCTACGCACGAATTGAACTAGCTGCTAATTTGGTAAAAACGAAAATAGATGCAGCGCAACTCCTTGTAATAGCCCGAAAACAAGCACAAATCTTAGGTAATCCCCGTGCTGAATCAATCGCATTAGGTAAACTTGCCGGATTGTATGAACAAACTCAACAATGGCAATTAGCCAAAAATTTGACAAAACAGTCCCTCGATTTAGCGCAAACTATTGCAGCACCAGATATTGCTTATCAATGGCAATGGCAAATGGGACGAATATTTAAGGCAACAGGTGATACACAAGCCGCACTTGCGAATTATACCCAAGCATTTGAGACATTGCGATCGCTGCGTCAAGATTTGATGGCAATGAACCAGGATGTACAATTTTCGTTTCGTGAAAGCGTCGAACCTGTATACCGAGAACTTGCCGATTTACTTTTACAGAATAATGCGCCACAAGAAAATATTATTGCCGCACGGACAGTAATTGAATCTTTGCAACTTGCGGAAATTGCGAACTACTTGCACTATTGCCCTTATAATCAACCTGTGCCAATTGAACAAATCGATGCGAATACAGCTTTAATTTACCCAATTATTTTACGCGATCGCATTGAGGTAATCCTCTCAATTCCCGGTCAGCCCCTGCGTAACTACGCAACTTATCAAGACCAAACTCAAACCGAAACCATCATCAAGCAAATGCGTCAATCGCTGCGTCGGACATCATTTGAATCTGAACGCTTGCCACTTGCCCAAAAAATTTATACCTGGTTATTAGAACCTGCAATTGATGATTTACATTTATTCAAAATTAAAACACTGGTATTTAAACTCGATGGTTCGCTACGTAATATCCCGATGGCAGCATTGTCTGACGGTAAGCAATATTTGATTGAACAATATCAAATTGCGATCGCACCCAATTTAAAAATACCCAAACCCCAACCTACCAAGACCAATCAAATTAAAGTCCTCATTGGCGGACTTAGCCAAGCTACTTCAGAATATGATGCACTACCAGGTGTCGAGCAAGAAATTCGTGAAATCGGTGCGAAAGTCCCAACAACTGTTCTACTTAACCAACAATTTACCACCAAAAACCTACAACGATTATCAAAAAAACAACCGTTTTCGGTCATGCACTTTGCAACCCACGGTCAATTTAGTTCTCGCTTAGAAGACACCTTCCTACTCACCTGGGATGGCCGCATGAACATCAAAGAACTCGCTGAAG
>JANNFJ010000963.1:0-3744 GCA_031379725.1 Calothrix sp. OTE_75_metabat_31 | reverse complement strand
GGGATTAATTTGGGTAATGCTAACCTTGCTGAGAGTACTTTGTGGGATATCAATCTTACTAATGCTAGTTTAAGTGGAGCTAATTTGAGTGGAGCCGACATGAGAAGGGCTAACTTGAGTGGTGCCAATTTAACTGATGCTAACTTGAGTGGTGCTAATCTTACCGAGACTGACCTGACTGATACTAACCTCATTGGTGCCAACATTAGTAAAGTTATCTGGGAAAATGCCCTTTTGTGTAACACTACTATGCCAGATAGGAAAGTTGAGAATGACGTTATCAGAGTAATTAACATTGAGGAATTTCTCAAACGTGTTGCTGCTGGAGAAAGAAGATTTATTGGTATTGTTTTGCGTAGTGTTGATTTGAGCGGTGTTGACTTGAGAGGTGTCGTTCTTGATAAAGCCAAACTGACCAACATTAATCTGAGCAGGGCTAATTTGAATAGCATTTGTTTGGAAATTGCAAATTTGAGGGAAGCCAACCTGTGTGGAACTGATTTAACTAATGCTTCTTTGAGGGGAGCTGATTTGACTGGTGCTGACTTGACTGGAGCCAACATTTCTAGTGCCGATTTGGAAAAAGCCAATTTGACAAGGGTTAACTTGACAGGAGCTAATCTCTTCTACACCAATTTGGAAGGAGCTAATCTGACTGGGGCTAACTTGACCTATTGTGTGGGAATTGAATGTATACCCCCTGATTTGGTCACTATTTGTAATACTGTCATGCCCGATGGAAGCATCAGAGATGAAGAGGGATGGGGTTATTGAGGAAGGTGTTGCACCAGGTTCCGCAAGAAGAGATGAAGTTGGCACCTCTTTTATCAATCGCTGAAACCTAAGCTTCTCAATAGTTGTACAGTTTATATTAATTCCGAGGGACTACAATAAACCCGTTTTGGCACAGTCCTGCCTAATTGCAGAGTGTTGTGAGTTTAGTTTATATTAAACAGGCAAATATTTTTTCAGGACAAACAAGTATTTTTTCAGGACAGGCAGTTAGCTATCCTACTTCGATGTTTTAAAACCGAATACATGACCTGTTGCCCAAATCGAAAATAATGGTAAACAAATCGCATGGGTAAGTAAAACTGCGATCGCAACTCCGATAATCTGCCCCCGCACCCCAATCAGTAGCGCAATGCCAAATATCGAAGTAAATATGACATTCCAACGCAAATCTAAATCGGGTTTGCCAACTGTTACAAGTAATTGCGAAGCAGCATCAGCAAAGGGTCGGGGAATTGCTGACAAACAAATTAATATAACTATGGGAATTGCGGGTATCCATTGTTTACCAAATATTAGCGGTACGTAGAAGGGAGCCAAACTCGATTGAAGAATGACAAAAGGAACAATTATTAAAGCGATAATTCTAATAGTTTTTAAATAGGTTTTTTTAAACTCGCTACCTTCGGAACGTACCGCGCACAAATGCGGAAATATAGCCGAATTCATTGCATTAATGATACTTAAGCTAATTCCCAATCCCGCATTGAATCCAAAGAAATAAGTTCCTAATTCGTTGACTCCGATTAAAGAAAAAACCATTAAATAATCTAAATTATTTCTTAAAGTCTTCAGCAATCCCACTCCAAGAATGTTTTTGCCAAAATTCCAAATTTCGCCCCAATATTTAGTAGTAAAATCTCTACTGGGTCGCCAATTATGATTTTTGCGATAAACAAAAACTTCAATAGGGGCAACAATAAATGCTGGCAGAGCAAACGACATAACTCCAAAATGCATAACTGCAAATGCAGCAGATAATATACTTGCTAGGGAGAATTGAATGCTATCGGTAATCGCTATAACTTTAAAACGATTTTCTCTTTGGACTAAAGTTTTTTGAATTGTCGCAATCGGCCAAATTAAATAAGCAATTCCCGATACACAAATCGGTAAGACAACATCAGGGGTATTCCTTATCCAAGAAATCGGAAATGCAATCAGGCATTGAATTAGGAATAATCCAATAAATACTAACCAATTTAACCAATAAGCTGAGTTACATAATTCATTGAGGTCTTTGTCTTCTGCTTGAATAATTTTTGCACCAATACCCAAATTACTAAAAGTTAGGGCAAACTCGCGCACAGTCATGACAATTGCACCTAAACCATAGTCGTATTGCGTCAAAACTCGCGCCATAATAGCGACTAGTACTAAGCGCAAAATTCGATAGACAATTTCTGCCATCCCCAACCAACTGAGGTTACGAAGAAACTGGTTCGACAGTCTTTTTTTCATTTGTTCTATCAACTGTTGAATCACATTCACTATTTTCTTTTTGTAAAATTTGTTGAGCTTGATGGCAGCATTTTGTCAATCTCATAACCTAAAATTATCTTACCAATAACAAGACTCACTCTAAATTATTTGTAACCATACCCAAAATGGGAACTTTTGTTCCTCGCAACTCCTCAAGAACTTGTTTAAAATTAGGACGCACCACTTTACCAAGCCCAACGACAAGCAAAATTCCATCAATGCGATCGCACAACTGCATGGCATCTAAGCGTCCTAGCAAATAAGGTGTATCGTAGATAACCAAATCGAAATTAGCTTGCGATTCGGCAATGAAATTTTGCATTTCATTCGAGCTAAACATCTTACTGGGCTTAACTTTGGCTTTCCCTGCTGTCAATATGAACAGGTTTTCCTCCGATAGTGATCGCTTAATGGCAAGCTTGAAGTCTAAACCTTCTGACAGCACCTCACTAAAACCCTCGGTATTCGATATACCCATCTGAATATGCAACTGGGGCTGTTGCCAATCAGCATCTACAAGTAATACTTTTTGACCTGCTTCTGCTGCAATAGCCGCTAAATTAGCCGCTATTGTAGTTCTTCCTTCGTCCTTTGTCGTTGATGTGATGGCAATCGACCGCATCTGAGCTTCAACGCTGTAAGCTTGAATTCGGTTGTAAATTGAACAAAACGCCTGGGTTAAAACCGCAGGTTGAGTTTCTTCCATCTGAGCAACATAGGATTTAAGTTCGCGCCCATCTTTAACGTCAACTTGGATAACATTACTGGCCACTGCGGTGCCAATACTGCGACAAAAAGGAACCGAACCCAAGTGCGGTAATTTTGCCTTGCGCTTGGCTTCTTCGGGGTCGCGGACTACATTTTTGAGATTCTCTAATACGAAAGCCGCAGCAGTTCCTAACAACAATCCACCTATACCACCCAGTAACAAATTTTCCGAACCGGCGGACGAAACTGCAATGTATTGACCATTTTTATTGCGTGGTAAAGTCGGAGGCATAATCACCTCCCAGGGAACTTCTTGCTGTGCAACATCAACCCGCAGTGCTTCTTGCTTTGTTAACAACTGGTTGAGTGTATCGGTTGCAACCTGTAAATCACGCTGTAAATTGGTATACTGGCGCGATACCACGGGATACTGCTGAATCTGTTCGTTGAGTTGAAGTTCAGCTTGCACTAGAGCACGCAAACTGGCATCAAGTGACTGCATTTGGTTGGTGCTGTCGGCGAGTTGTTTGGTTAGGTCGCGCCGTACTGAGTTCTGGTAGGTAACAACCGATGGAGAAACTCCTTGACCTGGGGCGCGGTTGCCTAATGCTAACCTTGCTTCGGTATTGAGCAAGGGCAATAATTTCTGCTTCTGTTCGCGTAAGTCCCGAATTTGGGGGCTAGCTTCGCTAAACCGGACTGATTCGGTGGCAATTTTGGCTTCGATTTCGCGGATACGGGTGAGTATCTGTTGATATTGCG
>JANNFJ010000960.1:0-3763 GCA_031379725.1 Calothrix sp. OTE_75_metabat_31 | reverse complement strand
TGTTTTCAGGAATATGCGACATATCATGCGGGTGGAGAGTCATAATCATTACGGATGCTAGACTTATGTACTTATTCTCTTTTTCAGATGTTACTAACCCTTGAGGGGTGAAACCCCTCAAGAATTCGCCAACGGTATCCTACTAGTACTCCATGTCATATAAGTTCTGAGGGTCTCAAAAATATTTTGTAGTGCGAGCATCTTGCTCGCGTACTATATAAAGCGAGCAAGATGTAAGCCCTGCGGGCTGGCGCAAGCCGAAGCACTACCCATCAGAACTTATGACACGCACTACTGTCATTAATTTTGTAGCTTGCTTCCCGTAGGATAGGCATGTAGCATAGGTGCCTCGCCTGTGCAGTCAGGTCAGGCAGGACGCTAGCAGCAAATAGGGACGTACATCGGTGACACCACCGGTCACGATGATTGCTGGTTCTTGCTTGGCAGCTTCTAGCATTGCTGAAGTTAGATTGCGTCCCACTATTACCAGACGAAAAGCGTATCATTTAGTTCTTTTGACTTAAGTATAGTAGATCTAAACCCAACATCTTAGCATTGAAATAAAAATATTTTCATTTTAATAGTGTCAAATGCCTGTTAAGATAAGTTCTCGTGCTTAATAATAAAGGTGTGTAAAATTTTGCCCTCCAAGTTAAAGTAGCGCTGATTTATAGTTAGGAAAGATAACCCGCATGGATACCAATGAATTAAAGTTCCTCCTCAAATTACTGGGGTGTACCGATTATCGTTCAGGCTATAATGCTGATATTTTCAAGTCTTTTGACGCTAAAGAGAAGATTTGCCTTTCATTAGGTCAGCAGGAACTAATCGATTATTCCCGTGAAATCGGCACGATGGAAATTCTACCTCCTGGTCAAGCTTTACTCCAACTTGACCCCAAAGAAGCAAGCATTACAGACAAAGAACGCAGAGTTTTAGAGAAAATAAGCCTAGCTGATGGTAAAATTAGTCCTGGTAAAATCACCTCACCCAAAGCTTCCACACGTGACGAGATATTGAAAACTCTAAGCGATCGCGGATTGATTGAAGTTGAAACAAGAATCAAAAAGTTGGAAGCTGAAGTTTGGCTAACTGAACGCGGTATCGAATATTTACGGGACGAATATGTTCCTGAAGGTATAGCAATCATTAGCTTAGATTTACTCGGTAATTACCTAACCTTTTTGCGAAAAGCGCTACAATCAAATTCAGCAGAACCAGTTCTTCCTACATCCAATGTCGATTCACCTGTTGAAATTGCCGCAGTCAGCCAATAAACATATAAATCATCTGGCTTCATGCAATATTGAAACTGTTGCGTCGAAATAAGAAAACAAGTTTTGTAGCTACTTAATCATTGTCGATTCGATTTTGTTAATGCTGTAATTAAATCCTGTTTTTTCATTTTTGAACAACCTTTGATTTTCCGTTGTGACGCTATTGATTTAAGTTCTGTAACAGTCATTTGATTGTAGTTTTTTTGCTCATTATCAATTGTATGAGTAGCTTTTGGTGAAGGTTCGGGTATTTTACTTACAGTCTCCTCCACTACTTGTTTTACAATTGTAATGATTTGCCTAATTACGTCATCGCTTAATTGTTGTTGGTTCTGAGTTGTTTGAAGTTGTTTAACAGATGCAGAAACCAAATCAATTTTAGTGTTGAGTGCTGCTACTTGTTGAAATAACTTATTCAGTTGTTGAACGATCGGTTGAATTAGTTCCGGTTCTTTTACGTTAGTGTCAGCTACAACTTGACTCGGTTCCGAGTCCCCAATTTCTAGTAACTGCCGCATTTCTTCTTTTGCGGCAGCAGCTTCCTCGTCATTCATATCAAAGACCCAAACCCAAAGCTTTTCAATGTCTAATTCTTTAGCAACTAGACACCAATCAGCACCATATACTAACTCATATTCTTCTTCCTCACTATATGCTTGAGTACGTCGCACAAGTAGGGGAATTAAGTTAGTTCCTTGCTGGGTTAAACTTATTTTTAGGTATTCACGTCTTTCCAAGGGAATATCTATATTTTCCGAGGGTGGTATGGCAATCTGAAAAGCGTAAATTTGTCCGTGATTTACTGGTTTGATTCGCAGATAATTAACAATGCGATCGCGTCTTTGTGTTTCGTCCATTGTTCTACCCTATTTTTGTTATAGAAATCAAATGTTTTGCTAGTTCCATATAGCAATTAAAAGCATCCTGTGCAGATTCTTTTTCATTAGCTGTTAAAGTCTTATCAAACTCTGCATAACAAAGTGGATATCCTCTCCTATCATCAGCAGCATTTGCGACAATAGTTAGCCGTGGAATCCATGTATTTGAAGGAAACAATGGAACATTTTTAGCTTCTGGCTTTTTAGCAATAATATCGGAAATCTTCTGAGTCATATCAGTAGTATTTTTCCGAGATGCTCTATCATACATGCTAACAGCGACACCTAAAATTGGTAAGCCTTCATCTCTTGAGTCATTTACTGCAATTGCTCGATTCATTACGTATTCTAATGCACGCACAGGGTAGGGTGCTAACTGTGTCGGAATTAAAACTGCTGACGATGCCATTAATGCAATAGTATTTACTTTTCCAAACGATGGTGGTGGGTCAATTAAGATGTAATCATATTGCCCTAGATGCTTCTTTAATTTTTTATCTAAAACTCGGTCAATATCTAATGTATTACTCAATTCATTATCCATGTAACTCAAACGAATATGCGATGGAACTATATCAAGTTCTACATCATCCCATTGTTTGCGAATCACTACATCTTCTAACTGGACTCTAGGGTTGGTTAGTAAATGTGTAATATCTTTCTTACCCTGTTCTTCTATATCCTCTAATGGGTCGATTCCTAATCCTGTTGTTAAATTAGCTTGTGCATCGATATCAATGAGTAATATACGCTTCCCAAGTTTACTAAGTGCCGCAGCAATATTTATTGTAGTTGTGGTTTTACCAACACCACCTTTATTATTGAATACGGTAATAATCATGCCTTGTTGTTCCTTTTTTTCTGGAATAGATGGTTCAGTTGTTTTTTGATTATTATTAATAACTGTTGTCACCATATTTTCATCGTTAAATAATTTTGAAATATTATCGATTAATTTAGATCGAAAGTTAAGCTCATTTTGATATAGATTTTTATATATGCCAGAGCAAGTTCGCTTAGATAAAAGTTTATTTAATAAGCGAAAATTTTTAATAAAGTCTTCCTGTGAGTAATCTAAAATTACTTTTGGCTTTTGCTCGTAGTTATAAAGTATCCGAAAATCGTACCCATTTGTTAACAAACCTAAAAAAGCTGCCGTCTTACGCATATAATCATTTATCTGCCAGACATTGTGGTTCAGATTCTTATTAGGAGCCTTAGCTTCAATAACCAAATAAGGTGCATAGGGCATTACCGACGAAGGTGGAAGTACCAAAAAGTCAAGTTTTGATTTTCCGACTATGGCTTGAGATTCCCAGTCTGTTGAATCGTAGCCTAACAGTTGTAAAATTGGCGCTATGACCTTATTCTCGACATCAGATTCGTTACTTTGAGGAGCGATCGCACTGAAAATACTCTGCAAACTTGAACTGTAGTCAACCGTCATAAGAAAGTCTCCGAAACGATTGGAAACCACTGGCATTTATCCAGTGGAGGAAAATCAAACGGCAGTTTTAACTGCCGTGGATATTCCTCAAATCGACAAACTCCGTAAAACGGGTAATGTTAGCCTCGACAAAGTTCACGGTCAGTACTATCCAAACAACA
>JANNFJ010000995.1:0-4900 GCA_031379725.1 Calothrix sp. OTE_75_metabat_31 | reverse complement strand
GCATCAAGACGACTTTCGACGCAAAACGATGCGGTACTAAAACCACCAAACCGTTTGACAGTACTAGTCCGCATCCTTGTATTGGAGTTACCAAACCAAAATCGCTCAATGGAACTCATGGTTTCATAATCGGTAGTTAGCACTAACCCATCCTCATCATCCATGTGGAAACGTCCAACTACTGGCATAATTTCTGCATAACCGCGTTCGCGTAATAATCGACCCTGACGGGGATTATCTGCATCTGGTACAATTGCAAAAATTGTTTTTCCTTCGTGGTTCTCTTCACCTTCGCGGTCCCAAGCCATTGTCCCCAACCAACGCACCCGCGAACCACCAATCGATAAATTAGGGTCTACTGAGTGCATTTCGCACAGGGCAATAATTTCGGGGTCATCGGCATTGAGAGTTTCGACTAAAATTTCTGATTCCCCAATTTCCGAACGTTTGAAGGCTAAGTGGTGGGTTGCCCGTGAAGACTTCCATTTACCTGCACTTTGCCGAAAAAATTCTAATGCGTCCATAGTAAGTTTTAGTTACCTGTATTTAAGGTTGATTTTTAACGGTCATATTTATAAGATTACAGCGATTTGTATTTGACTTTCAATATCCTAATGGTCTGTGCCATTAATTCTGATGGGTAGTGCGTTCGCGCAGCGTGCCCTTTGGGCTTACATCTTGCTCGCGTATGATATAAAGCGAGCAAGATGCTCGCACTACAAAAGTTTTGATGGGTTGTAGGTTGGGTGGAACGTAGGCAAAGCCATTTCCCTTGGGACTTAGTGCAACCCAACGATTAAATGTTGGGTTTCGCTTACGCTACACCCAAACTACAACCCCCCTACAACCCATCAAAATTAATGACATGGACTACTACTAAGATTTTGGCTAATTTACAAGCTTGGTTATTATAGGTATTAGAAGTCCTAAGTCAATTGAGCGTCTAAGCTTTTGCCCGATTGATTTAAAACATGATTGGGTAAATGTGATTAAGTACTTCCATTAATAAGTCTTCTGGGCACATTGAAATTAGTACTGCTTGCCTGGAGCGATAGTCTAATGAACGCAGTTGATCGGTCATAATTACACCTGTTACAGGTAAATTGTCAGGAATACTTACATAGAATGGGTTTTGGCGTTTGGTATTACTGACTGGACAGATAAACGCAAAACCACGATATTGATTGAATTCTGTATGACTAATAACCAAGGCTGGACGAGTACCCATTTGCACGTACCCAGACTGGGGATAGAAGTTCAGCCAGATAAAATCACCACGTGCAGGTACATAATCTACCATTCTTCTTCTACCCTTGGTTTTCCCCAGTCAATCTCTTTTTCGTCTTCTAGTTTTTGGCTAATTAATTGCTGGAGTGAATATTTACCTAATTGATGTATTGGTTGGATAATTAATACACCATTCTCAAGACGGCAATCCACTTCACCATTTACTGTCAGAGCTAATTCGTCAGCGATATATTTGGGAATTCTGATGGCAAGAGAGTTACCCCACCGTCCGATTTGAGTTTTCATAACCGCTACCTCTAGATATACAAAGTATATCCTATTTCATTAGGTAAGGCAAAGTTGAAAGTTGCACGTAGCTGTACGTCTAATATCAATTTTGGCCTTAGTCTGAGAGAGGGTTTCAGCCGTTAGTTGAGTAGTTCATTTGTTCGTATTGAAAGGGCTGGGCTTTTAGCCCCCCAACTTATCGGGGGGTTGGGGGGATAAATTTCTTAACCTACGCAGTATTGGAATTGGTATTAGTAACCGAATATGAACAAGTTTATAATCGCTTTCAAATACTACTAAAGCTGATACCAGGCACTCAAAGCGATCGCCAAAGCATCTGCGGCATCATCGGGTTTAGGTATTTTATCCAAATTTAACTCACGCGCTACAGCCTCCTGCACCTCCGCTTTATCGGCATTGCCGTATCCCGTTAGGGCTTGCTTAATTTGAGCGGGTGTAAACTCTACATACGGAAGTTTATGCTGTGCTAGTACCAGCATAATGACACCTCGTGCTTGGGCAATTAAAATAGTGTTTCCCATTCGGTAAAAGAATAATTTTTCTATAGCTACCAAATCGGGTTTAATTTCTTCAATCACGGTATGCAAATCATCGAACAAAGTACACAACCGCGACCCCATTTCCGTTCCTGCTGGCGTATTAATTACACCAAAATCCAACATAGATACAGATGTGCGATCGCTACTGTTTTGATTTGGAGAGCAAATAATAGCCCCAAATCCGATTATCGCCAGCCCTGGATCTATACCTAGAATACACTTTTCCATAAAATTTAATTTATAAACATTCACAAAACAACTATCATTTAGATGATTTACTTGCGTGATGGACGGTAAACATGGAATGACCTAAATGTAATAATTCCACACTTGGTGTTTAAGGCAGGTAGTGTACATTTTCTGTTAATCATTGTTTTGACCACTGCTCAATAATGCTTGTATGCCAATTGCTTTTCTCAGACAAGCCCTTAACTCACTGCAACAGCAGTCACGCCGTCGTCGTACTTCCTATCGGCTTAACCAATGGTTTAAATGGCTATCCCCTGGTCTTTCAATCAAACGCTGGCTGCTAATTAGCGTTGGAGGGGTAATGCTAGCATGTTTGGGGTTGGCGATTTGGATTCGGCTGACTCCGATTTTCTGGGCAATTGAGTTGCTGAGAAATTTCTTAGGTACCCTGGCTGACATCCTACCCTATTACGTCAGCGGACCTTTAGTATTGCTATGCGGGCTGTTACTGGTGCTTTTGGGTCAAACCCGCACCGTTGGCTCGATTACCCGCGTCATTCGCCCTGATGCTGACGAAGAACTTGTTGATGTGCTGTTGGCGCATCGTCGATTGTATCGAGGACCAAAGATAGTTGTCATCGGCGGTGGGACGGGACTTTCGACGCTATTACGAGGATTAAAAACTTACAGCGCTAACATTAGCGCTATTGTAACTGTTGCCGATGATGGCGGTTCTTCAGGAAGGTTACGCCGAGAATTTGGCGTGCTGCCACCGGGAGATATCCGCAATTGCTTGGCAGCGCTTGCGGATGAGGAAAAGTTACTAACGGAGTTATTTCAATATCGTTTTCAAGTTGGCGATGGGTTAACGGGTCATAGCTTTGGTAATTTATTTTTGACGGCTTTAAGTGATATTACTGGCGATTTAGAACGTGCCGTCACGGCAAGTTCTAAAGTATTGGCGATTCGCGGACAAGTATTACCTGCGACCCTTAGCAATGTTCGATTGTGGGCAGAGTTAACCGATGGTCGGCGAATTGAGGGTGAGTCAAGTATTACTAAAGCTGGAGGTAATATTGACAAAATTGGCTGTATCCCAGCAAATCCCCCAGCTTTACCGGCTGCAATTAAGGCTATTAAAGAAGCCGATTACATTATTATGGGGCCTGGTAGCCTTTATACTAGTGTCATACCTAACTTATTAGTACCCGAAATTGCCGATGCGATCGCATCTTCCGAGGCTCCCTGTATCTACGTTTGTAACATTATGACGCAACCAGGAGAAACTCAAGGATATTCGGTGGCAGACCACATCAAAGCTATTGACAAAGCCTGCGGTAGACCTTTATTTAATGCCGTACTTGTCCACAAAAAGCCTCCCACTGCCCGCGCTATTGCCCGTTATGCCCAGGTAAATTCCCATCCGGTTTTTTTAGATCGAGAAGATATTTCTATGCTCGGACGGCGAATTGTTTTGGCAAATGTCATGCATGAAGATGATGATGGCTGCGTCTGTCACGATTCAGAACGTTTAGCACGGGTTTTATTTAAGTGGTACGGTGGAGCGAAATAAGGGTGTAGGGTTTAGGGGTATAAGAATGTAGGGGTTGAGTACGGTGTAAGAGAGGTTTAAGGTAGAAATTGTCATCAGAATTAGGAATTGAAATTGGCATCAGTAATTAAGATAAAAGTAAAAAATAAAGATTCTTTTTCCTACTTGATAATAATATGGGCGGGGAGACCCCGCCCCTACGATCCTGATTATGAAAATTGTTCTCGATACAGCAAAAGCTATGCGATCGCTTGGAATCGCTTTGGGTAAATCGCTGCCTACAGGTAGTACAATTTTGCTTGAAGGTGATTTGGGTGCAGGTAAAACGACTTTGGTGCAAGGCATTGGTGAAGGTTTGGGCATTACTGATGCAATTGTTAGCCCCACGTTTACGTTAATCAATGAGTACCCCGAAGGACGCATCCCGCTTTACCATTTAGATTTATACCGTTTGGAACCTAACGAAGTTATTGCACTTAATTTAGAAAGCTATTGGGAAGGTTTCGAGATGGAACCGGGAATTGTCGCTATTGAATGGGCCCAACGGATGCCTTATAAGCCAGCTAATTATATCGATGTTCGTTTGCAATATAGTAATGAAGTTAATCGTGAAGTTGAAATTGTTCCGTTTAATTGCACCTTCGACGAAACTATATTAGACATCTGGTAGAAATTAATTATGCGTTGCCCGAAAGCCCCCGTAGGGGCGCAAGGCATTGCGCCCTTATTTCATTTTTGGAGATGTCTATTACAACTACCTTTTAATATTTGATGTAGGGGCACGATACATCATGCCAATGCGTTTATTTCGGCACAACTAAGGAACATTACCTTCATCGATTTTTTTAGTTATCCCACAGGATATAGGGGCACGATGCCTAACTGCCCCTACGGATTACCGCAATTTATTTGAGAGAATAAATACCCAAAATAAATAATTTATTAAAAATGTATTTTTTATAACTACACAATTACCTAATAAAAAATATACCATTAAATAATCTCGCATTTTAATTACTTTAATAGTAAGTATTTTTGCGTTTATATTCTCCATCTCAAGGGTAAATCTATTTGCAAAGCATCC
>JANNFJ010000982.1:0-2431 GCA_031379725.1 Calothrix sp. OTE_75_metabat_31 | reverse complement strand
AATATTTCAGGCACTATGGGTACAATCCCCAAATCTAAAGCCTGCCTGCACCACGCCTCTTTTAATTCAACAGAGGGTATGTGTTGCTTGGCCCTTCTCGTTATCGACCAAGCATTTTCCCTTGTTTCCCAAGTGGCGTTTGCTCCAACTTTGGCTATAATCTGCTGCCTGCGTTTGGAAAATTCCATTAAATCACTCTGTTTATAACCTTTAATCTCAAATTGTCCGTGCGATCGCGTGATTGTTTCGTAGCCAAGTTTTTGCACCTCTGCTCTCAAGTGAGCTTGATAAAGCATACCCAAGGGCTTTTTGTTTTTGTATATCTCCTCGTTATGTAGGCTGTACCAGCGATCGTAACTTTCCACCCATGTCAAATTCATTACAAGGGCGTGAGTATGTAGATGCGGGTCTAATTCCCTGCTTTCGATATGGTCGAATTGCGCCACGATAAAATTATTTGTATTGACAGCGTAGCGTCGTTTACCTCCTGCCCTGATACGGGTTTGAGCGTGGTGCTTCTCGATAGTTGCTAAAGTTTTTTCT
This sequence comes from Calothrix sp. OTE_75_metabat_31, assembly GCA_031379725.1. Classification (GTDB taxonomy): domain Bacteria; phylum Cyanobacteriota; class Cyanobacteriia; order Cyanobacteriales; family Nostocaceae; genus JANNFJ01. The sequence continues at coordinate 1,888 of JANNFJ010000982.1, read as the reverse complement.
ACTGCGTGGCGGTGAGCTGTCACTAATCGCTCGTCTCCACCAACCAAGGCTGACAAACTAACACTTTTAGGACACGAGAAGGTGCAGTCAAGGGCGGCACGCTTAGTATTATTACCAAGTTTTTGGCTTCCGTTTGGTGTTAAACCGTTGCAAATGTTGGCGAAAGCTTCCTTGCTATTAATCTCATCTGATAATCCCAATGCGATCGCGCCTTTACCGTACCAGCGAGTAGTCAGATTCTTGTTGTCAAAATTTTGACTGTGGCTGTAATAGTCAATAGCTTCGTGAGCAGTTCTATTTTTGGCGGTCAACATTGCTTGAATAAGCAGAATGAAAGGTTATAAAACGGTTGTTCGATATAAATTTTATAATTCTAAAAACTGATGCTTGAGGTTTATTTGAGATGGGTTTGATTTCGGTTTAAGTGTTTTTGGTTTTGGTTAAAGTAATTCTGGCTATAATTTAACTGTTCAAAATTATACTAATAAATTCGACGTGTACGGAGGGTGTACTGTGCGAATGCTAAGAATAATCTAAACTTTTAAGAATTATTCTAACTCCAAAAATCTGAGTAGCAAACTATCACTTCGATATCCAACTTTAGTCCCAGTTTATATCTAATTTATATCTAATTTGTACCCTTAAAGTACCCAACTCGTTCCAAAGTTACCCCCAGTTGGTACTAATTCGCCTCAAATTTTCCCCCTATCCTACCAATTCTCAATAAAGGTGTTAAATGACAATTTTCAACTTGCAAAAATTCCTATAAAAGCAGTTATAATCCAAAAAGCAGCCCACTTCATACCCCAAATTACCCCCTAAGACTGTGCAATTGGCACATTTGTCTTTCGGTACTTTGCCTGCATAAAAAATTACCTAACTACTGAGATAGCAAATAAAAATCAAAACCAATGTTAGCTCTAACCATAACGGTGGCACTAGACAGTGGTTCTTCTGGTTGTCGCGCCATTTATACAGGTGAGAATTTTAAACCTGAACTGTTGTTTATCCCTCCAGAAATTACCAAAGTTACCCCTGCAACTATTGCCAAGCACAATGAAACTTCACTTAGTTCATCCACAGCTTCACACGACCCAATTCAAAGTAGCTGGGTTGAGTACAGCGGTGGAATATATGCACTAGGGTATCTTGCCAAGTATTTCAAAGCTAGTCCCCAATTAGAAAGACGGAAATTTGAGATGACTATTCCCAAAGCCCTTGCTGTAATTGGAGCAATTGCTCAAAAGTATAAAATACCTAATGGGGCAGATGTCAAAATCGCCTTGCTTCTACCTTATGTCGAATATACTGACCGCTTTCTGTTCAAGACAATTTTCAAGGACGCGCTCGCGGATTTTAAATTCTGCAATACCCCTAAATCCTTTAACCTTGAAACCTTTGTGTGCCTCCCTGAAGGTGCTGGAGTTCTTTTTCAAGGCAGAGAGCCGGGTACTAACTTCCAAGATTTAGATTTAGCCGTCTTAATGCTGGGGTTTCGTGATGCCTCCCTCCTATCTCTAAATAAAGGTGTCTTTCAAGGAATGACCGTAGGGTTAGGGTTTTCTAATTTAGTTAAATCAGTCGCTGAAAAAACTTCTGTGCGTGATTTGCAAAAACTGACCGAAGTTATTGCCACAGCTGGGCAGCGAGTTAATCCTAGTAGCTTGAAGCCACTGTTACAGAATGTTGACCAAGCTTACCGAGAATATGAGCAGGGCAGAATTAGAGATGCCATTTTGGAAGCCAAAGCTCAGTATTGGCTAACTTTGAGTGAATGGTTAAAGTTGCAAATCACCGGAAGTGAAGACGAAATCATCATTGCCGGAGGGACAGCTAGATATTTAAAAACTGAGTTAAGTACTCTCTTGTCGCCTCTAATCACAGGCAA
>JANNFJ010000968.1:0-8298 GCA_031379725.1 Calothrix sp. OTE_75_metabat_31 | reverse complement strand
GGATGGAAAGCAACTTCACCCATCGAAACAAAAATTGTTGGTTTAGAATCGACTACACCTCCAGCAAACAATCAGATAATCTCCGGAAACAAAGCTTCAGATGCCCTTACTCGCCTAGATGTATTCCGTATTGACCCCAGTTTCGCCGGAATTGATGGTAGTGGATTAACCAGCGTTGTTATCGATACAGGGATTGATGTAAACCATCCCTTCTTTGGTTCCGATAACAATAAAGATGGCGTAGCTGACCGCATTATTTACCAGCAAGATTTTGTAGATGGTGACTTAAATGCAAGCGATTCAGACGGACATGGTTCCCATATTGCTACTATTATTGCGTCCTCAGATAATACTTACCCTGGCGTAGCCCCTGGTGCAAATTTGATAGTTTTGCGGGTTGGTAAAGACTTCGCCACTATAGAGGAAGCTTTAAAGTGGTCATCAGCTAATGCTGCCAAATACAACATTGCTAACGTCAACCTATCTTTGACCGATGAGAAAAATTGGGCAACTCAAGATGGACGTTACAATATTAGCGATGAACTAGCTGCCCTCGCCGCCCAAAATATTATTATCACTGCTGCTGCTGGCAATCAATTTGCTCAGTATAGTAGCCAACCGGGTGTTGCCTATCCTGCTGCTGATGCTAATACTATCGCCGTTGGAGCAGTTTGGAGCCGTAAAACTGGCGAAGGTAGTCAAACCCTAAATGGGGCAGTAGACTATAACACCGCACCTGACCGGATTGCAAGCTTTTCTCAACGACAAAAGGAATTGTTAGACGTTTTTGCCCCAGGTACGGAAATTGCAGGAGCTGACGCGGCAGGTGGTATAACTATCAAGAGCGGTACCAGCCAAGCATCAGCCTACATTGCAGGGGTGTCTTTACTTGCACAAAAACTTGCCCAACAGGAATTAAAACGAAAACTAACTGTTAAGGAGTTCCGCACTTTACTGCAACAAAATAGTGTAATAGTTAACGACGGCGATGACGAAAACGATAGCATCATCAATACTGGTTTAAACTTCCCTCGCGTTGATGTTATGGCTTTAGCCGAAGGTATTTTAGCCTTAAAGCAAAAAACTTCCCTTGAACCTCTGCCTACTGCTTCGGTTGCATCTACTACCTCATTACTCAGCGCAAACAATCAAAATGTCGTAAATGTGGCTTCTGCCAACAGTACAACCTTAAATGCAGCAGTTGTTAAAGTTGCAGATGGTCAAAACATTACAGGTATAGACTTTGGCAATCAATCTATCATTTCCGATCTCAGCCTGACTCTCAGCGAACAAGGCAAAAACCTCCTTCGCTTGAATGGAGACTTTAACCGTGCAAAATTAGAGCTATCATTAACTGGTAAAAATATTGGCAAAGGCAACGTTCACGAAGTAGGGCTTTTTGTTGTAGATGATACCGAAGGTCGTATTAATGGGTTGCTCCCTGGTGACCCTGGTTATTTACAAGCTGCCCTAAGCCGTAGTCAGTCTATCTTTTCCGTTATCCATGATAATTTTGTACCAAATCAGACCCGCAATTTAGAAAACTTCAACGGTCAATTACTATCCTTCTATTTGGTTCAAAACGGTAGCACGGATCAAGTATTAATGAATGCTGCTGCTCAGAGCAAAGTTTTCTTTGGCTCAGGTGCAAACAATGTCCTCCAAATCAAAGGTATAAGTGCTAACGAATTCCAGTTAAGCTTTGAAGACCAACTTGGCGACCCAATTTCCGACTTGACAATAAATGTTCGCTTAACAGAAACAGTACTACCCCTGGGTAGCAAACTACAAGGTAAAGTTGAGCGGGAGCTAATTGACCTTACAGGCGTGGCAGGTCAGTCAATCCAAGCTACATTCCCCATAGTTAAAAGTGAAGCCGCTTACAATAATACAGTCGGCTTCTACCGTGTCGAAAACGAACAGGGCACAGTTTCAGACCCTCTAACGGGACAATTACTCAATCCTGGTGACAGCGGTTATACAGAAGCAGCCCTACGCAATGCATCAGCGAATGGAATGAGTTTTGACCGCAAAAGCGAGGGTATAAGTCATATTTTGCAAGGTGGATCTATCTTCGCTCCTTTTATCATTGCTAACGGTACCATGCAGCAAATGCTTGATAAGGATACGAGTAACGATGTATCAGTATATTTTAATTACATGGGTGCTAATAGCGATCGCGTAGACCATGTTCGCCTGTTGGGAAACAATACTTGGGGGTTTGAAGACCTTGCAGGTGGTGGCGACATGGACTTCAACGACGTGGTAATTCAAGCAAAATTTCAACTGGTTTCTAAGGTGTAGCCAGAAGAATTTAGGAGGCACAAAAGTAGTATGTTAGTCGTAATTTTGTGCGATAGACAGATGTAGCTTGATTTTGAAAAGGGGGTGTAAAGGATTTAGCACCCCTGTTCCGTCCTGCTACCATATTTAGTATAAAATACTACTGGTTTTCATTCAGGCTATTGACTTCTAAATTCTTTTTTATCAACTAACTAAGCTTTAAAGCATTAACAGGCACTTCATCCCAGGATGTAACTGTTCGCAGTCGTGCTTGCCAACCCCATAGTCTTTGCAAATCGGTCAAATTTTGCTTAAACGATTCGTGGCAATCTTGCGCGTGAGATTCGTTTATAGTAGCGATACATGCGTGAATCATGCCAGATGAATCGACTTGTTCGTTTACCCAAATAGTCATGGTTAGTCCCCCAAACACATCATCTATCAAAATATTATGCTGTTTTCTGATATTGGTGAAACATATTTGCAATGTCTTTATGCTTTGCAAAAACTCTTAATTTTCCCTTAATCAGCAATCAAGGATTTGCTGTACCAATCGCAAGTCTTGCACCCGGTATTTGCCGCAAGTTATCCATTACCGTTATAAATGTACCGTGAGTGACACTCTCATCAGCGTCAACTACTACCAAAGTATCTGGGCTATTCCCAATCAAACCTTTAACTTGTTCGGTTAAAGTCTCTAGGGCTATAACTTTACCATCCAAACTAACTGTACCATTTTTCTGTATCGTCACCGTAATGGGAGCAGTTGCTGTACCTGTGTTTTGTTCTTGTGCAGTTCCAGCTTTTGGTAGATTTACGGGAAGACCCTGCGATCGCGTTAAATACAGCGATGACATAATAAAAAAGGTCAAAATCGCAAAAATCACATCAATCATCGGCACAATGTTAATTTGTGCTGGGATATCCGGTTCATCGGGAAGACGCATGGGGTTTTTCTCTTTCGTAACGACGACGATAAAGCAATTCTAACTGTCCACCATATTCTTGAATCGAAGCTAGTTGTCGTTGGTACAATCCTCGGAAGGTATTAGCAAATAATAGCGTAAAAATTGCTACTATTAATCCGGCTGCAGTCGAAACTAGCGCTTCACTTATCCCACTGGTTACACCAACAGTTTGTGTTCCACCGACATTCCCAATATTCAGTGATGCAAATGACGCAATTAATCCTAGTACTGTACCTAACAGACCTAGTAAAGGTGCGAGTGAAATAATCGTATCAAAGATATTTTGAAAGCGTTTGAAGAGGGGAATTTCAGCTTGTGCAGAACTCTCTAAAGCTAAACGGAATTCTTCAGGAGTCGCATCTTCGAGTTCGAGTGCTGCTAAAAATATCCGTGCTGCTGGTAAATTGGTATTTTCCTGGAGTTTGTCTAGGGCACTGACAACATTATTATGTTTGTAGAGTTGTAAAACTTCCTTGACAACTCGCTGTTGACGACCATTGATTTGTATCCAAAATAAAACACGTTCAATAATCAATGCTACAGCTAGCACCGAAAACCCCAATAAGGGGTACATGACGACCCCACCCGCAGAAAATATATTATCGATTCCCATTATCGCTGCTCCTCACTCATCGACGCACACCTAGAGTAGCAGATTGTCGGGATTTTGGATTTTTATCATCCCGTAGGATAGGCATCCTGCCTGTCCTGCAAAAAATTTGGATGCTGTTCATTTTAAGCTCTACTTGGGAATACTGTTATTACAGGTAAACCCACAAACTTTTATATAAAACTCCCTTTTCGTAGTATAAATATACTAGTAAAGAATTATTCTTATGGTTATGCAGCCTTTTGGGTCAGTCAGTGCATCAGATTTACAAGCATTTTTAGATACACCTGAGCAGTTATTGCATGAGTCAGTGGAATTGCAATTAGCTTTTGCCAGCTTCCTTGATACACCTCGAAGTCTTTTGTCCGTTCTAGTTAATAGTCCCGATGAGCAAGTAGCAGAAGCAGCAAGTTTACACGTAAATTATGCAGGGGAAATCGCTGACAATTGGCAGCAATTGGTTTCGGAAATATTACACGCTTGCCAACTGGGACAAAACGATCGGTTAGCTGTGGAGTTGTTGAAGTTGGGAGGAGTACCACCTTGCTTTTTGAGCGAATGGGTTCCAGCCGATAAGTTAATTTTAGCTTTGCGAAATCCTCAAATGCCTTTACGGTACAAGTTGGAGTTATTGGAGAGGTTAGCACAGGAGCCAACTTTAGAACCACGGTTGCAGGTTGCGGAGTCACCAGAAACACCGTTGGCAGTATTGGAACAATTAGCGGGGGATTTAGAATTGCCCGTGCGGTTAGCGGTGAAATTTAACCCCAGTTGCCCACCTGCATTAATTGAATTGGTGGAAGGACAACATGCTCTAGCATCCGATTGGAATGGGGATGGGGAATTAGCGATGCTGGGGCAAAGTCGTTGGGCTTGGATAAGGTTGACTGTAGCGCAAAATTCTAACACACCGCAAGGAATACTGATGGAGTTGGCACGGGATAGCGTGTATAAGATTCAGCTTGCTGTGGCAAAAAATCCGGGAACATCCTCAGAAGTTTTGGCTTTGTTGGCAGGGTATGAGGATGAAAGCATACAAGTAGCAGTGGCAGAACATGCAAATCTTACGGAAGACATAATGCATCTACTGTTTCCCAGTCAGCAAAGTGTTTTGAAGAGTAGAAAAAATTTACCAACTAGTATTTTAGAAAGATTTTTTAACGAACGTGCTACAGATAAGCCACTATGGAAAAATTATCGACTACAACATTTATTATTGAGCCATGCAAATACACCTACTTGGATTTTAACTGAGTTGGCAAATGTTGATTTGCAAGCCTTAAGAGCGGAGAAGCTCAACAGCGATGAGCAAGAAATGCTGGAATTAGATTTTAATAATCCAGATATTAACAAAGCTTTTGAAAAATCTATTTTAGATGATATTCGTTTTCTTAGTGATATTGCTAAACATCCACAAGTGTCATTGGAAATTTTAGAAACTCTGGTTAATTACCCCAATCCTTTTATCAAATTAGCCGTTGCTCAAAACTATCAAATACCGGATGTAATGAAAATGCGGCTATTTGAAGAATTATTTTTTAGTAATGAAGAAAGAATTATTCAAGAACTAGCATCTAACCAGAACACACCTGTCTCGATATTAAAAAAAATAGGCGAACAGGAATTGCCACAAAATAAATTACCAATTAAGTTGCGGCGACTTTTAACTAGAGATAGCAATGAAGATAATAGAGAATCTGTAGCTGATGCTTGTATGGATGAGCTAAGGAAAATTCTTGCCCAATATCAAGTTGATGTCGATGTTGAAGAATGGATGATGCTAATTAACAGCTACCAATGGATGACATTGCTGGAAAACTATACTTATTATGGCGATTTAAAAGGTAGATACCGTAAGGATACTGGTTTTCGGGATATGGTAAACGAGCAGTGGCAGCAATTATTGCCGACTTTACCTGATTTTGCATTGCAAGAAGTTATTGATAATATTCTGCGAATACCAGATTTATTGGTTGACGTTATAAAAGGCGATCACTATATTTCTGTTGCCTTAGTTGGAAATCCCAATACTCCTGTTGCATTGCATGAGGAACTGCAAAGAAGGCTAACAAGACCTGTAGGGGAACGTTATCAAAGCAAGGACGACGACATGCGGATGGCGCTAGCATACAATACACGAATTCCAGAAGTAGAACGGATGGGCTATTTCCAAAGTTTAATAGCAGAAAATCGAAGTTATCTAAATGCAAATATCGCTAAAAATCCTCTTACACCTTTAAACATTCTCGAACAATTACTAGAAGGAGGGGAGCAAGAAGGTATTGCCAAGAATCCTGCGATTCCTGAATATTTTCTGAGGAGAATTGCAGATTTACCACAACTCCACGATTCTATTTTGAGGACTATAGCAGAAAATAAAAATGCACCTGCCGATTTGCTGATTCGATTCGTCCACCATCCCCACGATAAAAAAACAATCAGTAATGTCTCAATATATGAAATAGTTATTGCGAACCCTAATTTACCTGCTGTAGAACGGCATCGGCTCATACTCGAAAAAGAAGAAGCAGAAGAAATTGCAAAAGCACACGAGTTAATGGCACGTCGCAGCGATAGTCCCTATTGTTTGGCACAGGTGATAGAAAAAGGCGACCAAAAAGCAAAAATAACCGCAGCACGCAGCAATAAAACTCCAATTCACGTATTAGAACAGTTAGCGAGAGATACCGATGAAATTGTGCGTCGGGTTGTTTCCGAAAACTTCAATTTGCCCCTCAAAATTTTACTAGAACTTGCAAGGGATAATAGTACAAATGTGAGATTGAATCTTCTTTACAAACTATCTAATAAAAAAGTACAAGCTCCCATACAACTGTTAGAACTATTCGCACAGGATGAATCTGAACAGGTGAGAGCAAAAGTCGCAGAACATCCAGATATAACCGTTGAGCTTTTAGTATGTTTAGCCAATGATAGTAGCCGTGAGGTAAAAAGTGCCGTAGTTAAGAATATCAAAACTCCAACTTCGATTTTAGAAAAATTGGGTTTAGAAGAAAATATTTTTGCTGTTCGCAATCCTCATACTCCAGGAACTGTTTTAGCTCAAGCCGTAAATAAAACTACTGGCTATAAAAGTCATGAAACATTAAGGGATTTGATCAAACAGTCTGGATGGACTAAAGATACCCAGATGCCTAGTGACGTTTTGGACGAGCTATCATACCACAAGGATTCGGGAGTTCGCATGGAAGTAGCAGACCATCACAAAACCTCTATTAGTACATTAGAACGTCTCTCGAATGACGAATATTTATACGTGCGTCTAAGGGTGGCTCAAAATCCGAATACTCCGCCACATGCTTTAGAACAAATAGTTAGATATGAAGATACTAATATTGATGATGATTATTACTATACGCTTTGCCTAGATATTAGTCGCCGTCCAGATACTCCATCTAGCGCTTTAGAGTTCTTTTCTTACAGTCGTAGGGCAGATATTCGTAATATCGTAGCTTATTATCCGAACACTTCATTAGAAACTTTAGCTCGAATGGTTGTCAGTGAAACCAACGAGTTTGTTTTAAAAACACTAGCTGACAATCATAAATTAACATCAAATTTATTGCTAACACTAGCACAAAAGCCTTATTGGAGCGTGCGGAAAGTGTTAATTGAACACCCCAATATGACAAGTGAATTATGGAAACAACTGGCAAAGGATGAAGTTGTTGAATTACGGCAGGCGATCGCATCTCAATCAAATTGTCCCATTATAATTTTAGAAAACTTAGCAAGCGATGAAAATGACGAAGTTCGCGTTGCTGTTGCAACTAATTTTAATACACCCGCTAGTACCCTAGAAATTTTGGCTGGTGATTCCAACTCTCATGTTCGTACTGCTGTTGCCTCTAACCCCAACCTTACTGAAACAACACTTACACAATTAGCTTCGGACGAAAAAGTAGAAGTTCGTCGTGCAGTTGTCATAAATCCCAACACTCCCCCATCCATCCGCGAAAGCCTGCGTGATTTAATTGTACAACCCACTAAACAGCAAACAATCAGCCCTACTTTGCGAGGACTCAGCCGTTTGTATAACCCAAGTACGGATGATTTACCAACCATACTGACCGAATATGCTCGGTCGAAAAATGCTTTTGTAAGATTTATAACTTTAATGAACCCGCAAACACCCGTAGATGTGTTGACACAAGCAGCACAGTCTGAATCTTGGTTGGAACGTTATGCTGTGGCTGATAATTCTGCAACTTTAGAACAAATTAGGCAGCAGTTAACTCAGGATAGTAACCGCATTGTTCGAGCAGCGGCAAAAGCTAATTTATAAATTTCGTTTTAGCTTTTAGACTGAGGAAAATATATACATAACTGCTACAACTCAGTCAGGCGATCGCGCTGGAATTTATATACACAGTGACTTCATTTATAACCCCTAATTCTCAAAACTTTATCTATGCA
>JANNFJ010000959.1:0-8368 GCA_031379725.1 Calothrix sp. OTE_75_metabat_31 | reverse complement strand
GCTACCGAGTTTGTGTTCTCCGTTAACGCTGAGGGAGGTGAGGGAATTACCTTCAAATTGTCCCCCGTTGTAAAACTGTTGCGCTAGAGAAATATTAATTCCGGGAAGTACTGCCCAGTTTAAGCCGAAGATGGTTCTGTCGGGGTAAACGGTGTCTTTTTCGGAAGATAGGGTAAGTTCGTTTTGTGCTTGGAAGGTGAGATTATTGGCAATGGGGACAGTCAGACGCGAACGTAGTTGGTCTGATTTACTGCTTAATGCACTGTCGGGAATCCTGTCTTTTCGATCTCGATGAATCCAATCAAAATCAAAGATGCTACCACCGAATCTTTGTTGCACACCCGCAGATATCGTTGTTAGGGAATTATCGACTTTGCTACCGGGAACTGCTTCGATGCGGGGTGTAAATAGGTCTTCAAAAGTATTTAACGGTTGTGGGGCAATACCAAAGTTGTCTTCGTGGTCGTATTGTAAGCGTAAATTCGTACTTGCAGACAGTTTATCTGTTAGTTGTGCCCCGTAGCGAGTTTGTCCGGGAACAAAACTAATTGTGGCATTATTAGCGAATCCAGTATCGGCAAAACGATAATATGCACGTCCTTGTAAACCTGCGAAAATAAGTCCTTCTGCTTCCAAACGGTACGCATCACCGCTAACATCCCCCATCAATTCTGAATTATTACGCGATCGCGCAAATTCGGCGATAAATTTACCTTGAGAACCGAAGGAAATTAAAGCATCCGCCCCAAATAGCTCAAAGTCGCGTACACCTTGGTCTTCTTTTAAATAGGTTGCAGCTAACCAACTTTCATTTTTTAAACCGCGTCGAATATTATATTGCAAACGTCCTGCATAAATATTGCTATTGGCATCTTGGCTGTCATATTGATAGCTAGTCACAATCCGACGTACTAAAACTTCACCATTCTTACCAATATCAGTTCGCAGAATTGGGGCGCGAAATAAAATAGTACCTCTGTCGTAATCAATATCATAATCAGCACCGCGATTTAATTGCTTGCGTTCCAATACAGTCCCTGGACGGTTGAGTTCCTCCAACTCCAAGAAAATATTTTCACTCCCAGGAACCAAAATCCGTCGGGAAAGGAAGTAAAAACCGCTCGTTCCATCAGGTGCTAGAGCATCGCGTTGGAATCCTTGAACATTATTACCGTAAAAACCTGTAATTTGGAAGTTACCTAAATTATAATTTGCCTTAAAACCATGCAACTGACGAGTTATAGCACTGAACTGTTGCGAACTCCGGGCAAATTCTTCAGTATTGTAATCACCCCACATCGCATAATCAGGTGCAGCACCATCCATCCCTGTAGAACGTTCAAACCGCAAGAACAAACTATCAGTCGAAGGTGCAACAACATCACTTTTAGAACTATCTCCATAAACCGGATAATTCTGTTCGTTAGATTGATAAGTTCTAAACAAACGATTATCGCAATTACAATCCTCATTCAAAGAACGTGAAGTATTCAAAGCACCAGTAAACAACCATTCACCAATCGCACCAGTGGCAAAAATTGACGAATTGAAATCTAACTGAGTCTTCTTATCTCGATCGGGACGGAGAAAATCGCGGAAACTACCAAAATAGTCAGTTCCCCTCGCACCCAAACGCAAGTCAACAACACCCGTCACCAAACTAGGACGCAAAGCTGTTTCAAATTGTAGTTGCGTATAAGCTTCCAAATCATTCGCAGTTGCCCGAATCCGCACAGTTTGCGCTTTCAAATCAGATTTCAGCGTCGCAGTAAACTGTCCATTTTTCGCATCAACTTGAAAACCAGGTTCATCCGGTTTAAGGTCAACCCCAACAAACTCCCCAGAAGTTGCATTTAAAGTCACAATTGCATCTCGATTCGAGCGATTGCCACTAGCATCAACCAATTGCCCTTTAACAGTTGCCAGCGAACGGCCATCCGCAGGAATACGAGCCTCAACAGTATCCAAAGTTAAACTTGTTGGCGTACCCCGAACTTCAACCTTCACAGTTGATACGGGTTCCGTCGCACCCACCGGTTGGGCTGTAATAGTATTTTCGCCTTCCTTCAACGAAACACCATACCAAGTCTGCGTTACCAAATTAGAATTAGCGTCAGTTTCCGTCCGTCCAATTAAATCCTGGTTAACCAACTCACCATTTACCCGCAACTCAATATTTGCACCAACCGAAAATTGTAAAACAACCGTAGCAGCAGGAATATCAGCAACCGAGTCAGGACTAGGAGAAAGAATTTTAATTTGGGGAGTAGGAGAAGAGGGAGTAATTTGTTTTTCTTCTTTCCTCTCCACACCAATTTCTTCTCTCTTCTTTGCGTCTTTGCGACTCTGCGCGACACCTTCTTCCTTCCTATTCTTAGCAAACAATAGCAAACTTACAGGTAACCTAACATCTGCACTAGGTTGAAAAGGTTGAATAGCTTGTTTTGATTGTTTTTGATTAAGTGCATCCTCCAGTCTGTGATCCCTTGAATTACTGCTAAAATTAGCTATTCCAGGTGTAAACTCAATCTCTGGAGAAACACTAGCCCCATCTAAAACAACCTCTCTCTTATCCTCCTCATACTCTGTGTTTTTGTGGTTCGTTAATAAATTATCTTTTAAAAATTGATTAGATTCAGTACCAAGCGAATTATCAGAAGAATCTAGAGATTGTGCCTTAGCAAAACCAGGAGATAAAACCAAACTAAGCGCACCAGCCAACGCGCTAATAAAGGCAAGTTGCGATCGCGCAGCGACTCGGAACGAGTATCGCACTTTATGCGGGTTAACTTCACTTCTCATGCCAACATCCGCAGCGACACTCACAACCTCATAACGAACCAAAGGCATTTCGTGCCCACTTTGCGGAAACGTCTCCGACGAATGCGTCTGCGGGCGAGACTTTAAATCCTTCTCCAAAGAAATATGCAGCCGATGTATCATTTTTCTTCCTCCTGAAAAGTGGGAGTGACTGCAAAATTCATGCGTACCGTACCACCTGGCTCCAACCGCACCAAACGCGATTGGCTATTACGTTCTTTAAACTTAGTATTAGGTGCAAGAGTATAACCAGGAAGGCTACTTAAATCCAAAACCCCCGTATGGCTTCCCGGTTTCACATTCACCACAGAATACAAACCATTCGGGTCGCTAGTAACACGGTTGCCATCATGCATAAAAATTACCGCATTTGGTACACCCGGTTCCCCTGGTTGTTGCTCCCCGTCAAAGTTCTTATCAACAAAAACGCGACCAATAATAGTACCGCAATCAGACGTAATACCTGGTCTAATTTTTAACTGATGCGTCGCTGGCCCGTCCTTAGCAGCAAAACCATTATCAGCCCGTTTAACATTAACAATTGCCGTATTGCGACCATTCCCGCGCACGGCATCACTAGTAAGTTGTGCCCCATAGGCAATATTTAATACTAATCCCCGTGGAATTATGGCATCAGTACGGAATGTTATCGTTGAACCTTGGCGTTGTGCCGTAACATTGACAGCTTGACCGTTAATTTCACCCCGCACTGACTTCGATACAAAATTGAATCCCAGAGGTAAATTATCTGTGGCAACAATGCCATTTAAGTCAACATCTACCAGATTTTTGATCGAAAGGCGATAAATTGCCGTATCCCCAGGTTCTGCTGTTGCCCTGTCTCCAGATTTGATGATTTGTACTTGGTTGGCTTGACACATTCCCGTCTTAAATTGGAATGCCAATAAATCGAGTCCAACAGTTTCAGCATTGGGGACAAAAGCCACAGTATCGGTAAAATTAACACCACCCGTAGTCGTAATTGGTTGCCCATCAAGTGATGTTGCCGTGTAGCGAACGATATTATTTCCAATTCCACCTGTGCTATTAATAATTTGCAGCTTGATACGTCGCTGGGTATAAATCGAATTTGGTGGTGGATTAACTACTAAAATATAAGCCTTACCGATTGCAAGTTGACCTTTATTCGGGTCAAATAGGAAGTTATAAGTACCCGGTGGTTCCTGGTTAGTTAAAAAATACGGATTACTATTTTCACTATTTGGTTTGAGTCCACTAGGAACATCATTATTTTGAATATCGGGTAACTCAGTTCGCGTTAAAGGAACCAGATTACCTAACTCAGTTCCTGTGGGGTCGTTGGAATTAGGTTCGTACATTCCGACCGAAAACCCAGTGTAATCAGGTAAAAGTTCACCACCACATCCTAATATTCGTCCCAAAGGGTCAACTAATGGTTTGGGAACTGCATTTAACTGGCTCGATAGACCTTGAAATTTGAATTTATTGGCAGGGTCGCTGTAAGAGTAACTTGCTTGATTATTAATTGCTGGACGGGCGCTTTTGTTTTCTGTCTGTTGAGCATTGGTTATGCCTGTATAACTATACAAAACATTAGCAATTAGAATGGTTGCGGTCACCCTTTGCAAGCATTTTCTGTCGAGATATCTTTCTAAATATCTTCGCTTTTGGTGTTGCAGACGGTTCACTTAATATCTCTCCTCTAAAATGCCACTTTTCTAATTAGTAAATGCAGTTATAAAACAAAATCTTTTTGTTAAATATGTTCCAATTTACATTGTTGTGATTTAGGTCTTTCAGAAAACCAGCTATTGCCCTTAACCCGTGGTAACGGCTGATAATAAATTAAGTAGGTAGGAAGTAGGAAAGAGAGTTGGGGGAAAGGGTAAAGGTTAAAGAAAAAATCCTAACATATCTTATGTTCTATATTTTCCCCTTCCCTTTGCCCCTTATTAATAGGGAGGTCCTCTTTCCCCTTTAACCCTTATTTAACTTTTACCTGATAGCTACCTTTAACAACACTCTTGGCTTGCACCGAAGAAACTTTCATCTGCACGTGCGTGTAAGCACTTGCAGGTGCAGGTTTTGTTTCAAGTTTACCGTTAGGGAGAGTTACTTTAACAGTTGGATTTTGTACAAAGCTACGTCCGCCGTCAATGCTATAACTAACTTGTGTATTGCTTCTAATATCTCCGATGACAGACTTCAATACAAATTCCATACGTTTAGGAATAGGTTGATTGATTGTTAAATTCTTAACTTGTTTATCGCTGATATTTTCACCGCTAATTGTGTAACGGACTACATCTCCAGGCTGTACGCTTGTTTGACCTTTCAAAGATTGCCAAGATTTAGTCTGCTTACCTTGCTGGTCTTGAGCAATTACTTGTTTTTCTGCATCAAGCTGTAACTTAACTTGTTGTTGCTTTTGGATGTTTTGTGCGTTTACACCCGATTGAAAGAAATTCTTAGCTGCGGGAATTTGGGCAAATACAGGGGCACTAACGATTAATGCAACTGCTCCTAATCCTAATAGATAACTACGTTTCATAGAAAAAACCTTTTGAATTTAGAAAAAACTTGATTTGTTGATTTGGCGATCGCTAAACGAGGGAACAGCGCTTAATATTCTTAGACAGACGTGACATGTCACGTCTCTACATCTCAATACATTACTAATTGACCTTGCGTTGGAAGACAAATTCGCGCTTGTCACCAGGTGCGACAGTACCAGTTACAGTGTTCACATACTTGGAGACATCCGTATCTGCGGTTGTACCAGTTTGGTCGATTGCCGAGTTTGCAGCAGTTGCACCACTGTAGAATTGAATTGTCGAAGCACCTGTATCTTTTGCTGTGCCAACAATGTTACTAGTATCAATTTGACCGTTAACGTCGTTGTCTTTTGCCCAATTAGCAGTGGTGAGGGTTCCATCTTCCACAATCACTACTTTGTCAGCTTTTAATATGACATTACCAGTACCGGATTGTGATTCGGAAATATTTGTGTAGGTGATGCGATACTCAATAATGTTTCCAGGTGCAGGATTTTTTTGAGCTATGCTGAATGTACCGTCGCTTCCTAAAACAGCAGGACCAGTTCCAGGAAGTACGCGAGATTCTTTAAGTAGTTTCAAGAAGCCAGTATACACGCGATCGATGGTGGTGTTTTTCGCAGTTTCAGTACCCAAACCAGGTGTTGCATCATCAACGAATGCTGTCACGGGTACGGGGAAACCTTTTCCTGTGTCGGTAGATAGTAGCGTATTTGGGGGTAAATTAACTTCTACACCGTAATTTACGCTGGTACCAGGTGCAACATTTGAGACAGTGATATACTTCGCAGTCTGGTCAATTACGGATTGGTCGTTTGTTGTTGCTGGATTACCATCAAGGTCAAACTTAAAGGTGGTTCCATCCCAGACATACTTCTTAGATTCCGAACCGTAGGTAATTGTGACTACGCTATCCTTTGGTAAATCAGTAAGTGTTGCGGGTGCGGTTGGTATAAGCGAAATACTGCTGGGGTCAGTACCGCTATTTTTAACTGTGTTAGTGAACGCTACCGCTGATGGGTCAATCTTATCACCAGGTCTCTTGTCGGAAGGTACGAACGAAGATTTATTGGTGAAGTCGTCGTTATTGCTTGTAGGACCAATGGCATCCGGTGCGCGATCGGGACCGTTTAAAAGCGCAGATGGAACTGGTATTGTCAGACCGAAGCTGTTAACTTCACCTCCGGGCCCTGTGCCGCTATTATTATTACCTATATCTGTACCTGTAGTGCTTAACTCGGCAGGGGTGTCAATAAAGCCGTCGGGAATTGTAGAAAGTGTATCGGGAATACCGTCATTGTTGGTATCGCTCGAACCTGGCGGAATTGTCTTACCATCGTAGTTACTGGGGTTTTGGTCACCTGATTCGTCGTAAACCAGGTTATTGGGGGTGGCTGGAACTCCAGAGGTTTGACCAAATAACTGAGCTATGTTGTTAACTGTCAATGGTGCTGTTGCTCCAGCCTTAACTTTGACTTGAACATTAAAACCATTCACTGTTTGTCCGGGTGAAACTGAGGTGACAACGCTTGGATCGTTGACAAAACCGATACGGGTAACGCTGCTGAGGTTTGCAGGTGGTGTCAAAGTCCAAGTTGCAGCATTGGCATTGATTGTAACTGCATCAGTTGTGTATACAGCCTGCCAACCAGGAGGAGGAGTGGGAACTGCTGCAAGTTCTGTACTTGCAGGAATTGCATCGGATACCAAGATACGCGGACCTGTCAAACCTTTGACTGTTGTACCAGCCAATGGGGCGGGAGTGATGCCATTTCCTGTTGGGTCGTTTAATTCGACTCGTAATCCTAAGCTGTAAGTTAATTTATCGTCATCAATGGCTGGGGTTCCAGCGTTGTTGTAGTCACTGCGTGTTTTCAGAACTGTTGCCAATGCATAGGTTTTTACCGACTGGTTAACAGTTGCTTTCTGGGTGGCACTTGCTTCACGGACTCCATTAACAGGTATACCATCAACTTCTCTAGTAGCTCCTTGGTTGGGGTTGTCAACGGTGTAAACGTCACCACCATTTGGGTCTCTAGCTTGGTTTTGTGCATCACCAGGAGTGTCACCAAGAGTAACGTTGATGATATCATTAGTTTGTGCGCCAGGTTGGACAGTGACGGGTACGCGAACTTGAACCGAACCACCAGCAGGTATAGAACCTGTTATTAATTCACTTCCAGAAATTAATATCCAAGTTGTACCACCATCTGTGCTGACTTCCAAGTTACCTGCAACACCTGGACCTGTGACTTTTGCTAAGTTAGGAATACGGAATTTGGTGGGGTCATTACCAACGTTTGTAATTGTGTATGTATAATTGATTTTATCGCCGACTGATACTGGAGTTGTTGGAGTGGAATCTGTGACACCTGATGCAGTAACGGTGATACCTGCTACCTCTGCCACTGTCACCACAACAGTGTTAGAGGTTGTATTTATTTTTGTACCTGGGTCTAGAGGGTCTTCGTAAGTTGCAGTCGCAGTGTTGCTAATAGATTCACCTGCTATAGTACCTTCGGCTAGTACTGGTGCGATAAATTGGAATAAGCTGTTAGCGAGTAATGCTACCGTGAGTAATGAGTGATAAGGTTTTGATTGTTTTTGCTTCACGTTTGGATGTGTTTTTTTTCTAAAGTAGTTCATGTTTTTTGTTGACTTACTCATGAGGACGCGCTCCTATTTTTGTAGGAGTTGATATGAATATTGCCTGAGTCTGTGAAACTAAAATTTAAAATAATCCAATTCACAGACGAGCAAAATTATTGGCTAAAACTGATGTTTTGTTTTGCTTATTAAAGTACAACTCAACATCCTCGATAGTTAAATTCTCTCTAGCTGCGTACAATTGTCCAAAATAATTGTATCTTGAGCTAAAAAATATACCTACTTACCCTGCAAAACAAATGTAAATCTTCATAGAATAAACTCCATCTGTGAAAACACTTAAATGAATTATAATTTGAGAAGATTTTTGTTTGTTTTGTTTGATTTTAAGTAAAGACACTGAA
>JANNFJ010000935.1:0-2296 GCA_031379725.1 Calothrix sp. OTE_75_metabat_31 | reverse complement strand
ATATCCCCCCAAGCTGCCGCAGTTGGAGAAGTCACAACCGCAATTGTTTTCGGATGCAGGGGTAAATTGCGCTTGCGGTCATCATCAAATAACCCTTCCGCTTCCAAGCGATTCTTTAACTGCTTATAACGAAGTGCTTGGAACCCAACCCCATCGGGTATAGCTTGCCACACCTGAAGCTGATATTCTCCACGCGATGGATACAGCTTCAAGCTACCTAAAATAATTATTTTCTCACCAGCAACAGGAACCTGTGCCAACTTTGCCACCTGACTCTTCCAGGTTACGCATTTAATCGATGCCCCTCCACCAGGGTCTTGGAGTGTAAAAAATAACCCTACTCGGTGATTATTGGCGCTGGAAACTTCGCCAGTTACCCAAACTTGCCGTAAAATTTCGTTCTCTTCTAAAAGCGACTGGATGTACTCGGTCAAACCAGCGACCGATACAGCAGTGTCGGGGATAGATGTACGGGGGGAGTCAAAGGTCATGAAAATATGACAAAACTATCTAAGCATTAAGAATATTGTGGCACGCTTAGACAACATCGACTACGGTAATCGCACCTTAATACTTTACGGACATCTATCCACCGATTTTGGTTTTAGTAATAAACAACTAGCTACAATCAATAGGAGTAAGCGACCCTACCATATTTTGGCTAAACGTCACCCAAAGTTGTGGCAGATTGTAGGTGTAGGCGTATACTAAAAATATGTCAATGATTCCAAGCTAGAGTATTAGCAGGATGTTCCGTACTATCCCAATCGTTAAGCGATCGCGTTACGATCTTGTCACATCTTTTAATACCACAAACACCCATTTCATGATTTTTTAACGTACAATAGTATATCTGTTCTAGTAAAGCTACCAGATTAAGACTTCGACGAATTGATAATCTATATATTTTAGAGCGAGAAAGAGGCAAGAATGGCTGTTAACACCGCAGATAACGCAGGCAAGCAAAAAGCTCTCACGATGGTACTTAACCAGATTGAGAAAACCTTTGGCAAAGGCACCATCATGCGTCTTGGGGATGCAAACCGGATGAAGGTGGAAACCATCTCCAGTGGTGCGCTAACTTTGGATTTGGCATTGGGTGGAGGTTTACCCAAAGGACGAGTAATTGAGATTTACGGGCCAGAGAGTTCGGGTAAGACGACAGTAGCGCTACACGCTGTCGCTGAAGTACAAAGACAAGGTGGTATTGCTGCTTACGTCGATGCCGAACATGCCCTTGACCCAGCTTATTCGGCTGCCTTGGGTGTAGATATCGAAAATTTGCTGATTTCCCAACCCGATACCGGAGAAGCTGCATTAGAAATTGTTGACCAATTAGTTCGTTCAGCAGCGGTAGATATTGTCGTTATTGACTCGGTAGCTGCACTCGTACCCCGTGCCGAAATCGAAGGTGAAATGGGAGATGCCCACGTTGGTTTGCAAGCTCGATTGATGAGCCAAGCTCTACGTAAAATTACTGGGAATATTGGTAAATCTGGTTGCACAGTTATTTTTATCAACCAGTTGCGGATGAAAATTGGTGTTAGTTACGGAAATCCGGAAACGACAACTGGTGGTAATGCTTTGAAGTATTATGCATCGGTTCGTTTGGACATTCGCAGGATTCAGACTTTGAAGCGAGGTACTGAGGAGTTTGGTAACAGAGTTAAAGTCAAAGTTGCCAAAAACAAAGTTGCACCACCTTTTAGAATTGCTGAATTTGACATCATTTTCGGTAAAGGTATTTCGACCATCGGCTGTTTGGTCGATTTAGCTGAAGAAACTGGCATTCTTACCCGTAAAGGTGCATGGTACAGCTACAACGGCGATAATATCTCCCAAGGACGCGATAATGCGATTAAATACATGGAAGAAAGACCAGATCTAGTTGTCGAAGTCACGAAATTGGTACGCGAAAAACTCGATAAAGGTGCAGTTGTTTCTGCAAACTCGGTGCGGAAGACTGCTGAAGATAATGATGAAGAGGATGACGACGATACGGAGGATATGGAAGAGTAGGGGAATGAGGGAAGCGGTAAAGGGAAAATACCAATATCTTTCACACAATCAAATCGCGCTAAAACTATTGTCCCGCCTGAGATTGTAAATCCCAAGCTAATAGCATAAGTCCGTTAAAACGGACTCAAAAATAAATTCAGTCAGATTTATCTGACTTTTGCTATTAGCCAATGGTTTACAACCGTTGGCGGGATAAGAGTTTACGAGATTTATAAATGTTAGTAATGACAAGCCCTTTAACTATTACCCTTTTCCCCTAAATTTGTCACAGCTAAGG
>JANNFJ010000926.1:0-5440 GCA_031379725.1 Calothrix sp. OTE_75_metabat_31 | reverse complement strand
AGCTTTTCGTCCAAATTTCTTGGCACAAGTCTCTGGGAAAAATCAAAATTAATTGATGGTGTAGGGGTAATTTTTTGAAATCTTCGTTTGTAATTGACATAGTTTTTAGATTATTTAGTTAGAATTTTCTGCCACTGGTTTAAAGTCTAGTTCTTCCAGTGGCACATCAAAGAAATAAGCTAGGCTGTCCCAGTAGACTTCATCAGTAAAATCAATAAACTCGTTGATTGGGTTGCCCTGCTCGTTTAGTTTGTGAACTGTAAGACTGTAAATATCAGTCCCTTGATTGTAGGTTACGGTTATTTGTCTGTCTGCAAACATGAAGCTTACACTTAGCCCGTCACCTTGAAACTGAGAATAATAGTTTTTAATCTTGTTAAGGGCGTTTTCTTGTCTAAATTGCATTTGCTTGATTATGGTTTGTTGAATTTCGGTCATAAAATAGGGTTTTAGTTATTAAGTAAGCTGTTATCTATGGTCTTAATAATTGTTTGAATAACTGTAATTATAAATTCAGGTGTGTAAATATCAGGGTGTCCAATCAGAATATCAAGCCAATATTTTTTGTCGTTACTGCCATAAATTAAAATATCAGTCGATTCACTGTTAAGTACACAATAATCACACTGAATTTGTTTTGCATAGCCAAAAGTGCCATATTCTTCATACTCTCTGATATTATTGAGTATGTTGATTATTTTATATATATCCTCATCAAAAGAGGCTATGTCTATATTTTTAAAGCGACTAGTACAAATTTTGGTAATAGTTTGAACATCTTTTTTAGTTAGAGTATAGGGGATTGTAGGCATAAAATATATATTTTAAAATAGTTGTTTAGATTTAGAATTAGTTTTTAAAGGTTATTAATTATTAGTTAATCACTTATAAAATTGATTTTTGTAGTCAATTCTGGGGTTTGTTCATCTGCTGTTTCCTGTTCCTCTTCTTCCAGCTTTCGCTTGATTAGATTGGTGTCAACAATGTTCAGAATTGGCTTTTTACCAAGCTTTGTAGTGTAAACATCGCTGTAAATACCGAGCTTTAGAAGCAGATTTTGACACTCCTGAATGTTCTTAAATTCAGGGGGTTTGAGAAACAGCTTGAACTGCTCAGAGCGTGGCAAAACTTGTTCCAGTTTCTTTTCGTCAATGGTTCGTTTCTTGGACGGTTTGTAAGTGATTTCATACTTACCTAGTCTCAGGGTGTCGGTTTGCTCACCCTCCAGTATTGGAATAAAAGTCTTTTCCTCGTGCTTCTCCAGTCGCTTCTGACAGATTTTCAGGATTTGCAAAAACTCAGTGCGTGCTTGTAAGTAGCTTGCCTCTTCTTTGAGTTCTATGATTTTGTCAGTTATTAAGTCAAGGGCATCAAGCAAGTTTAGCTTAGTCAGGGGTTGACTGTTCTGGCTTTCTGGTATCAACTGCCTGTCTTCAAATGGGTTGATTTCAGATTGTAAATTTTGCTCCTGTTCCCTCTCAAGCTGGTTTATTTCCTGTAATTCTTGACGCTCCTGTGCCAGCCAGCCCTCTGTTACAAGGGCTGAAGCATTGACGGTTGTGGTGGTTTGTTGTGGTCTAAAGATATTAAACATAAGATAAATTGAATTGATTTTATAGTTATTATTTAGTACAACTAATTTTTAGGCTTGTACTTTAAGGTTTTGAGTTAATTCTTGTTCTTTAGCTTTTCTTGCGTATTCAAATGGGTCTAAGCCGTCAAAAAGCATATAAAGGGTGTGACGGTTGAAGTTGGAGCTTTCCCATTTCTCGGAAATTTCAGGGTCTAAAACGGTTTTAGGTTCTGGCGTGACTGTGTACTCCACGCTTTTGGGATCGCTTGGGTCGGTTTGACGGCGTGTAATACAAATGTCATATTGAGTAATGTCGCCCCATTTCTGGTTGTTGATTAAGGTTTTAAGTCCTTTGACAATTCCCCGTTTAGCCGTGTTAAGAATTTGGATTTTTTCAGCTTTATAGTTCCAAACAAAGAAAGCGTAAAAATATGACCAGTCAGCAGTTTCAAGACTTGTCGTCTCTGCAAGTGGTCGCCTAATCGGCTTATTCTTGACTTTACCGCTTTCTGGGTCAAAGTTTTCTGTCCAGTATTCCACGCCGAAAATACCTTCTGACAGTATTCTAAAGCTGTTGTCACCCTCTTCAAGTCGGGTATAGTCTCCATAGCGTTTAGGTTCTTCAAATTCAGGATTTAAGGGGTTGGGTATATCTTGGGCTTCATAGCGAGTTAATATATTTTGAAGTTGAGCTTCTAAATTAGTGTTTACGATTTGTTGAGTTGGTTGTTGGTTGGTTTTAGGCATAATATAAATTGAATTAGTTATTAGTTAGTTTTATAGTTGGTGTTTAAATTTTAAATCAAAGGGCTTGCGTTGATTATTCAAGCCCTTTATAGTTGATTAGTAAATAAGTTGTTAGATTTGATTTAGGCTTCTAGTGCCTGTTTTATGGTTGTGATCTCCTCTTTGCTGGGTTCAATGCTTACAAGCTCTGCTAACTCACAAGATAAGTTCATTAAAAGCTTGTTTTCGACTTCCATTTCTAAAAGTTCAGAATTGGCAACATAATCACCATATTCATAAACTGGCTCGCCGTTATATTCACAAGCAACGCTTTCAAAATTTGGGTCGTACTCGTGATATTGATAATATAAATCCATATCATTACAAGCATTAATTTTGTTAATTTTATCGTTTAAATCTTCGTAAAGTTGACTTACCCTTTCAGCTAAAAGCGGTATATCTTGAGGGACTAAGTATTGTTTCACAACTTCAACAAATGCCTTGAGTTCAAAATTAGGTATTAGTTCAATTTTGTCTTTCTGCTTTGCTAAAATGGCGTAAGCAATCTTTAGATTATGGGCTTCTAGCATTTTTCGCTTAAAGTAAGCTTGTGTAATGGCTTTTTGTTGCCTTTGTACTTCTGCGTCTAGTTCCCGCTTTCGCTTCTCCCCTATTTCTGCAAAGTATTCTGTAAATGAAGTTGTTGGGCTGTTATAAAGCTGTTTTTCAAGACCCTTGTTAAAGTCTGCACCACTTGACAAGTCTTGATTTTTTTGGTTTAGTGCTATTGATATATTTTCCATAAACTGGGTTTTTTATCATTCAAGAAAGAGCTACGAACTCAATCTTGAACTTAGGGCTTATCTAAATAAAATTAGGTAAGTTTTTTTGTTACTAAAAATAAGATTAATTCACAAGTAACCAATGAATTAAAATTGAAAATAGAATAGTTGTTTTTTCCGCCTGTAAATCTATAAAAGCGTTTAACTTTTATACTAGAAATATGAATAATATTTTATGTTTTGTCAAGGATTTTTTGTCCTGTTTAAAGCTCACACATCGTCTTTTTAGACATTAACTTTGTTAGAACTATTGATGATATTTCAAGCTTTTTGCTGTGCTTCGAGGTACATTCCTACATTTCCCCCTTCCTCTCTTAGTAGGGAAGTTTCGGTTTGGCAACTTTTTTGTCACAGAAACCCGAAGGGCTTGCTTTCTTCCTGCTCCCCAGTATGGGAGCAGGAAGAAAGTTTCTTGACAAAAAAGTAGTATTTTTAGGCTTTAGCCGTTAAGAAAATACGGTGTCCAAACAGCAAACTTTGCTACGAGAGGGAGGGGGAAATCTCAAAGTTTGACTTGAGCCGCAGGCGAAGGGCATAACTTTACCTTAAAATACCTTCTAACTTAGGTAGTACAAAAATTGTCTTTTTCATTTAGAAAGTTCTTGTACTGATATTTTGACAAAAATGCCCGTTTGGCAGACTCTTGGTCACTATGCCCGAAGTCTCAATTTTACCGAGTGATTATCAATTAGTTTTAGGGACATTAAAAAATAGAATTAATCAAGCTCGGTATAAATCCTTAAGCCTTGTTAATAAAGAAGCAATCAAAACTTATTTATTTTTTGGACAAGTTTTATATAATAAAACCCGAAGTGGGTGGGGAGAATCAGTGATTGATAAAATATCTCTTGATTTACGGTCAGAGTTTGCCAGTAGCAAAGGTCTTTCTGCCAGAAATTTAAGAAGAATGAGGCAGGTTTATGAGCTTGTGAGAGATAATCCAATTTGGACACAAGCTGTGACCAAAATCCCTTGGGGTCACTCCTTAATGATTTTCTCCAAGATTAAAAATACAGAAGGAATTGATTTTTACTTACAAAAATGTATCAGCGATGGCTGGACTAGGGAAGTATTAGAAGAAGAGATTAGATTTAACGCTTTTGCCAAAAAGAATATTCAGAATAATTTTGATAAAACCCTATCAGCTAACCAACTTATCCAATACCGCTTGGAGCATAAAGATGAGTACGATTTATCCTTTCTTGAGTTAGATAGAAACCACAGCGAAAGACAGCTTGAAGACGGTATGTTAAAGCATGTATCTAAAGTTTTATCGCAATTTGGGAAAGATTTTTGTTTTATGGGCAGACAATTTAGGCTGGAACTTGATGAGAAAGAATATTTTATTGATTTATTATTTTATCACCGTAAATTGAAATCTCTAATCGCCATAGAATTGAAGACTACAACCTTTAAGCCAGAGCATAGTCAGCAATTAAATTGGTACTTACACCTTCTAGATAAGCAAGTAAAGTATGAAGATGATAATCCAACAATTGGGATACTACTTTGTAAATCCAAAAGTAGATTAACAGTCGAATACGCCCTTGAACTGGTCAATCATCCTATTGGAGTTGCTACATATTCTTACAACCAACTTCCAGAAGAAGTAGCAAAATACCTGCCCAGCGAAGAGGAGCTTAATAATTCACTTTCAAGTGATTTTGACAGTGGCAACGAAAATTAATTTCTAGCCTTCTTGAATCTAAGTATCTCGACTTCCAACTACCTACAAACCTAAATATCTGAAAAAATAGGCATCTTGGTGTCTTTTGGTGTAGATACCTGTACTAGTCGATATCTAAATATCTCGACTTCAAGGTAATACCTGTGCTAGGCTGTAACTGCATCAACACTTCGCACCCGAATAGGCTCAAATAGGAGTTACGCCGAATGAAAACCTGTTCCTGTATTTCCCTCTCCGGAGGGCAAGGCAAAACGACCACTATCTTTTTTACAGCTTTACTTATGGCACGCATGGGCTTGAAGGTCTTAGCCATCGATGCCGATCCACAAGCTAATTTAACCTTTTATCTCAACCACGAAATCCAACCGAATGAGCCTAGTTTATTTGAGGTTCTGACTGGACAAGTAACTACTGAAGACGGGATTTATCCCACAAGTCACGAGAACTTATTTATAATCCCTGCCGACAGGGCACTATTTAAGGTCTCGGATTTTCTAAGTAGTAGCGGCACAGGGGCATTTATTCTAAAACTGCGTTTGAAGTCGGTTGCTAACCTTTTTGACTATGCCTTAATCGACATCCAGCCCTCGCGGTCGCAACTCTGTTTGACAG
>JANNFJ010000918.1:0-3270 GCA_031379725.1 Calothrix sp. OTE_75_metabat_31 | reverse complement strand
GTATCGGATGAAGTCTTTGTTAACGTGTTTATCAGTAACTGTTCTGTTGCCGCTACACTCAAGCGCCATTGTCGTTCTGCTTTTGCAGACGAACAATCAGCCACATTCACTTGACTTGCGGCTAATATTTCGCTCAGGCTTGGCAGAATCCATTTATACACAGCTTTTTACCCCTTTATTTCAGAGCTATGTCTATTGTGATAGGCGTATTAGTCCTAATATGAGGTTATAAGCATTTGTGTACCAATGAAAGTCGTAGAACCGAACCTAATCGGGGAAATTTCCGCGCTCTCGTCATTTCCTCGGTTCGTAGATATCTAACTTACGCTTATGGTCGATTTGTCGATAATTTTTGTGCCTTCTAAGCGCCATTGCCGTCTGAACCTAGTACAACAAGGCAAAAGTAATAATGGCAATTTTATAAACTTTTGTGCCATTCTTTATAATAGCTTATTTCCGGCGTTTTGTATTCGCGGTCGTTAACAAGCCTTTAAAAATTTCATAATGGGGGACTACATATTATGAATATTTAGAAAACTCGCAAGAAGCAGGTATTGTCAAGAAGGGATAGACTATTGGGGATAGTACTTAATAATTTTTAATAATTTTATGACTAATGATTCTGTAAATTCGCCAGAAAAACCTATAGCAGGAGTACGTGTTAGAAATTTCTTGATTGCAATGGTAGCGATCGCACTTAGCGTTGCTTTAGTCTTGGGACTACGAACCGAAACTACTACAGCAACCCTAACCCAATTAGGCGAACAGTCTACACCCCTTGAAGTTGCTTTAACTAACGGCAAACCATCGTTAGTTGAATTTTACGCCAATTGGTGTACTGTTTGTCAAAAGATGGCTCCCGATATTGCCACACTCGAAAAACAATATGCTGACAAAGTTAATTTTGTCATGTTGAATGTCGATAATACCAAGTGGTTGCCCGAAATGTTACGTTATCGTGTCGATGGGATTCCGCACTTTGTGTTTTTAGGTAAAGATGGTAACACCGTAGCTGAAACAATTGGTGACCAACCCCGTACAATTATGGTCAGCAATGTTGATGCACTCCTTGCTGATTCACCTTTACCCTACGCACGAACCAGCGGAGAAGTTTCTAAATTCACCGCACCTACAGCACCAGAAAGTAATACAGATGACCCTCGCAGTCATGGTAGTCAAGTGGTAAATTGAAAGAAATAGGGGGATTGGAAACGGTGAAGAATTGGGAAATCGAGAAGTTATATTTTGCTCCTCCACTCCCTTGTTAGAATTTGTGTCCAATTTGGACACATTTTTACGTCGAATCTAATAAGTGTTAAGTGTTGATTTAAATGTATATATAGATACTTCAGATTTAAAAGCGTAAAGTTGATAGAGAATGATATGGTTTTTGTATGAATGGGAAAAATAGTTATATTATTGGAAAAATATTTTTGTAAATAATAAACTTAATTTTATTGAAGATGATCGACCCAAACCAGCCAGAAAACCAACCTGCCGACGAAGATTTTCTCCAATCTCTCAAGCAATTAGAAAATATACTCCAAGAAAATTCTATGATTGAGGAAGAAGTTGCAGCAGCAGTAGAAGAAAAGTCAAGTACACCCGTAGCTGAACCCGAACTTAAAATTGATTTAGCTGCTTGGGAGGATGCTGTTGCGGATATTGAGCAATTTCTCCAAAGTCGGGAATAGTCAATTGTCAGTTGTCGATGGTCAGTTGTTAGTAGTCAGTGGAAAGAAGGTTTTGGAGATTTTACATATCTTTACATAGTTTGTTTTTTTGCAGTTCCTTACTTAATTAATTTTGTATTGGTGTAAATAGTTGATAATCTTTCCCTACTGACCGTTGACCACCAACTACTGACTACTCCCCCATTTCTGTCGTTGGACTTCATACAATAATAATGCGGATGCGATCGCAACATTTAAGGACTCAACTCCTGCACTCAGGGGAATATTGACTGTTACATCTGCCATTGCAGCTAATTCTCGTGACAAACCAGCACCTTCATTGCCCAACAAAATCAAACTTGGTTTGCACCAGTCAACTTCCCAATAAGTCAAAGTCGCAGTTGGCAATGTTGCGACAATTTGCATTCCCGCATTTTTCGCTAGGTCAACAGTAGCTTTTAAATCTTCGCTTACAGCCATTGGTAAACGGAACCACTGCCCAGCAGATGCTCTAAGTACTTTTGGATTGTCTAAATCGACACTATCTTTACTCAGCCATAATCCCGAAACTCCTGCTGCGGCAGATGTGCGAATTATAGTACCCAAATTACCTGGGTCTTGAATCGTTTCTAATGCCAGTACTAAGCCGTCCGTTGGCATTTCTACTGGTTGTAAATTTCGTTTTGCCGTTGCGACAACACCATCGGGGTGTACTGTAGTTGCTATTGCAGTTAATACGGACTCAGTGACAATTTCAGCGCGATCGCATTTTCCATCGGAATCTTCCCATAATTTTTGATGCGTTGCTTGCCAATCTGGGGTACAACAAACCGTCTCCAATGGATAACCTACAGCAAAAGCTTCTTCTAATAAATGCGTTCCTTCTAATAAAAATAAGCCTTGCTGATGCCGCTCTTTTGCTGAGTGCAGCTTGCGGATTTGCTTAATTAACGAATTCTGTAAACTTGTCAACATTTATCAAAATAATAAGTTAAAAGCGATCTGATTAATAAAAAATTGTTAACTTCTCACTTTTAACCTGTAATAATGCGGAACTCGGGACTTGAACCCGAAAGCCTTGCAGCACATGAACCTGAATCATGCGCGTCTACCAATTCCGCCAGTTCCGCTTGTTTTGTCTATAACTCACAATTTATAATTGTTGCTTAATTATTTACTTTTGTCAAGCAAATAGTATTTATGGATGGATGTATCCCAAGTATGAAACAGTGAAATTATTAATTCTCCCTTACTCCCTTGTTTCTTCTGTGATACCCAATATTTTTTATATGTAGCGTCAAAATGTAGACAAATCATGTGTTTACTGTAGAATCAAAACCAACTTCTTTACGTATAAAATTACCTGTTCTCTGGAGGGTAGGCTTATTATTCCTTTGAGCGGCTTCCCAGATGCCAAGCTTGTACCCGAAGCAGACTCCTCAGTCTTGCAAATATGGGGTGGGCATCCTTTACGCGGTCATGTCAAAATAAGTGGGGCAAAAAATTCAGCATTAGTCCTTATGGCTGGCGCTTTACTTTGTTCCGAAGATTGTCGCATACGCAACGTGCCATTATTGGCAGATGTAGAGCGTATGGC
>JANNFJ010000911.1:0-3664 GCA_031379725.1 Calothrix sp. OTE_75_metabat_31 | reverse complement strand
GGTGATGACACGATTGCCCGATAAAACTAGGGCGTAAGTCATCATCTCAATCAGACTTTGATGCGTAATTGGAACGTGACGAGAACCCAGCAAGGCGATTCGCTTAGAACCTGTTTGCTGAATTGTCGCCAGTTCCTGCGCTAATGTATCGATATTGTTGATAAGGTCTATTGACTGGCTCAAAGACTGACGTTTTGCAGATTAAACAACCAAGTTATTTTAGCAGACAGTGGGTAATCGTCAGCATCCCTTGTTTAGATATTGCTGCAATATTTATCAACTAACGTATTTTCACCCATTTTTTGCTTGCTCAATTACGAACCATCAGTCTTTTGCATCGACGCTCGAAGATATCTAGGTTTCGGGGATAAAGTTACAAATCTTAACTATTACTTTACTGTTTTACCCAAAAAAACGATTATTCAATTATTTTTATTCAAATAGATAAAAAATGTTTTATGCCACATTTACGCAGGACAGGTTAGAAGCCTATCCTACGTGAATTATTTTTAAGGCACAGCGGCAGGAGTTAAACCTAGTATCGAGAGCAAGCGCATCACGTCAAAATGTTCAGCCATTAATTGGCGGATGCACTGGACTTTAATAGGTTCGTGGACGCGGACTTGTCCAAAGGTTTTATCAATAATTTCCACAGTTGTTAATGTATCCAAATCTACAGACAAAATCGGAATTTCGAGTTCCTCTGCCCGATAGAGAATAAAATCTGGGGGTGGCAATTGCCCGGTGAGAATTAGACATTGCGTCGAAGTTTCCAAAGCCGCTTGTTGGATTTCGACGCGATCGCCTCCGGTCACCACAGCCATATTGCGCCGCTTGCGAAAATATTTCACAGCCGAGTTAACATTCATCGCCCCAATGGCCAGACTTTCCACCATCAAATCTAGGCGATCGCTTCGACATAGAACAGCCGCATTCAACTGTTTTACTAATTCTCGGACGCTGACACTGCGTAACAAAGCACTTTCGGGCAACATTGCCAACACAGGAATACCAGCAGCTTCTAGAAACGGGCGCATTGTCGTATTTACAGCTTGGAATTGGGTATTAGGAATATCATTAATCACAGCCCCAATCAAACGCGAACCTAGCTGCTGCTTTGCCGATAATAGCCCTTCCACAGAAAGCAGCGATTTATATCGGCAAACCAACAACACAAAGGCATCGGCAGCTTCAGCTAATTGGAGTAAAGACAAATCAAACAGCCTACCTTCTTCCAGATTGCCAGCACCTTCAAGCAAAACCAAATCGCCTGCCTGCATTTGTAAATATTGCTCAACAAGAGACTGGTGATAATTGGTTTTATCTTCACCGGACAACCGTTTTTGAACAGCGAACTCATCCAAAGCCAACAAAGTCGGTGCCAGACGGTTTACAGGTAAATTTAAATTAGCAGCAATAAATTCAACATCATCCTCCACCAAACTACCTTGGGATTCACTCAAACTAGTTCCTAAAGGTTTACCGTAGGCAATATCGAGTCCTTGTTGCTGCAATTGATGAGACAAACCCAGAACTGTGGCAGATTTACCGCTGTAAGCCTCAGTCGAACCGACTAGCAAATATTTCGGGGATTTTGGCACAGGCGCACTCCTAATTTCATTAGTTTAGTAGCTTTTAGCGGTTAATAAGAAGTATGAAGTATGAATTACTCACTTTTTCATCTTCAGCCTTACCCTGTCATACTCTGCCAGGTGCTTATTAATTTTAGGACTAAAGTAAATAGCTCGGAGTTGTTGTGCATTCTCATAACAGAAACCTCGATCCAAAACTTGCACCTAAATGAATCGCTTAATTTCGGCGCTTGCGTATTGTCTAAATTCACCATTATCGCCATCAAATCCCCAAAAACATTGTATTTACTCATCAATACGTAGTAGCTTTCGGTAAAAAGTTTGCGAAAAATCGGTAGCACGACTGCGTTTGTAATTTTCTAATATCTCGATTAAAAAATTAACAAACTCGAAACTGGCAGTCATAACTTCATAACTAAAATCCGCATTGCCATCAAACTGGATTCGACACCGGGTTAAATCCGAAGGCAAACTCGCAACATTCCAACTTGCAACAAACGGAACATCATCACTTCCTTCAATTTTGCGCTCGCCCTCTAAACTACCCTTTTGGTAGACACTGATAGCATAGGGTAATACATTGCGTTTAGCACCCTGAATATAAGGCATATAAACGCTAGCTTGTTGCTGGGGGGCAGGCTGGAGCTTTTCAAAAGACATAAACTTAATCTTCCTAAAATTTGTATACAAGTAGATGCTAGTGGCTACATATATTATTCCCAAAAATCGTCTTGATATAGAACAGAGGAAGTGGGGAGTGGGGGAGAGGGAGAGAGGGGGAGGGGGAAAGTGTCATAAGTTTTGATGGGTCGTAGCATAGGCGTCTCGCCTGTGCAGTCCGGTCAGGCGGGACGCCTAACCTACGGATGACAATATATACCACTATAATTAATGACACAGACCACTACTGACTACTGCCTACTGACTACTCCCTAACTAATTGAATTCTTGACTATTTATCAATTAAGTTTAAAGATGTCCGCAGGAATACGAATAATGTATAAACACTATGGCTCCACTGGTCGCTAACTACTACTTGACCTACCGTTGTAACGCCCGCTGTCACTTTTGTAACATTTGGGCATTAGAACCCGGCAAAGAAGCTACTTTTGAGACAATAAAGCATAATTTAAGCGATTTACGCCGTTTGGGAGTCAAATATGTTGACTTCACAGGAGGCGAACCCTTGTTACGAGAAGATGTCGGAGAGATATATACAGAAGCTAAACGACAAGGTTTTTATACCAGCATTACAACAAACACCATTCTATACCCAAAAAAAGCAAAAGAAATTCAGGGGTTAGTTGACTTTCTCAATTTCTCCTTAGATGGTGGGGATGCCGAAACCCACGACCAATCGCGGGGTGTAAAGATTTTTGACACCTTGGTTGAGTCGGTAAAACTTGCTAAATCCCTCGGAGAATTTCCCGTATTAAACCATACCGTCACCGCGCAAAACTTTAAACGCATTGATGAAATCGGAGAATTAGGGCAACAATTGGGCGTGCGAGTCTGGCTAAATCCAGCTTTTACAGCACACGAACATTACAACTCGAATAAGAATCCGACACCCGAAATGGTGGCGGCAATCGAAGCTACTGCGAAGAAATACAAGAATGTCGGGTACAATAGGGCTGCACTGGCTTTTATTGAAGCTGGCGGGAACGATACCAGCAATCCCCGTTGTAAAGCGGTGGATGCCGTCATTGCGATTTCTCCTAATGACGAACTGTTGCTACCTTGCTACCATTTTGCCCAAACTGGGGTTCCCATTGATGGGCGTTTGTATGAACTTTACCGCGAGTCTGAGGTAGTCGAAGATTACCGTCAATCTCAAGGTAAATTAAAGGTTTGTGAGGGTTGCACTGTTTGGTGTTACCTCATTCCCAGCTTCTTTATGGGTGTAGATAAATACTGGTGGTTGAATCAAGTAACCTATGCCAGCGAATTCCTGGCCCGAAAACGATTCTTACAGCGAGTTTGACCCGCTGAATTCCTTGCTCTCTGAGTTATCAGTAGATGATGAGGAACCGATGGAAGAGGCATACAACAACTCCTTGTCGCTTCCATCC
>JANNFJ010000909.1:0-6194 GCA_031379725.1 Calothrix sp. OTE_75_metabat_31 | reverse complement strand
GGGCAGGCTTTGTTCCGATTAGCCCCAGGCTTCAAGCCTGGGGCGGTCTTTGGGGCAAGCAAGGGGTCTAACCCTCTATTCGCCAGCGGCATCCTTCAAGAAATCGGGGATTTGAACCTCACGATGCATGTCAGTTACTCAGCTACTAAACTCTCAACTCTTACTCTGTGTACTCTGTGTACTCTGTGTCTCTGTGGTCATTAATCTTACATAAATATTACAGATAATGTGATTTTACACGAGTTTCATTTGTAAATAGACTGGCCCCTACGGGGCATGGCAATTAACTGTTTGCTGCGGACAATTTTAACAAAATGTAATATTTTTTTCCAATTGCCATACCTAATTTGTTAATTAGTCAATACTCAAATAATTTTTATTTATAGTTATTAGTAATTAGCAACTACGATAGAAGAAATAGCACGAACATGGGACAGGATTAAGCATGAAAGTGGCATTTCTGGGGACTGGATTAATGGGGTTGCCAATGGCACAGCGGTTGTTGTCAGCAAATATTGGGTTAATTGCTTACAATCGCACCCCAGAAAAATTAGAGCCACTCCAATCGAATGGTGCGCAAATCGCAGCACATCCACGTCACGCAATTTCCGCTGCAGAATATGTAATTTTGATGCTGACGAATGCACCTGCGATTTATGGAGTGTTATTATCGGATACTTCTTGGAGAATGTTAGCTGGACGTACTGTTATCCAGATGGGAACAATTACGCCAACTGAGAGTAAAGAAATTCGTGATGCTGTAGTTGCTGCAGGTGGGGAATATATCGAAGCACCTGTTTTGGGCAGTATTCCCGAAGCGACATCGGGTAAATTAACGGTGATGGTTGGTGCATACCGCGAACAATACCAGCGTCACTTGGAGTTACTTAAGGTGTTTGGCTCGGAACCTGTATATGTTGGGGAGGTAGGAACTGCGGCAGCGTTAAAATTAGCACTCAATCAATTGATTGCTTCGTTGACTGCCTCGTTTGCTTTGAGCTTAAAGTTTGTGCAGCGTCAAGGTGTTGATGTGGATGTGTTTATGCAAATCCTCCGTGAGAGTGCCCTTTACGCACCTACTTTTGATAAAAAGTTACAGCGGATGCTCGATGGCAATTACGAAAATCCCAATTTTCCGACAAAGCATCTACTCAAAGATACAGATTTATTTATTGATGAAGCTAAAGATGCAGGGTTGAATGTCAGCAGCATTCAAGGTGTGCGAGATATTTTGGATACGGCAATGCGAATGTCTTTAGCTCAAGCTGATTACTCTTCGATTTTTGCTGCAATGAATTCTTCTGCAGATGCTGATGATTAATTAAGGGTGTAGGGGTGTAGGGTGTAGGGAGTGGGAAGAGAAGGAGGAAGACATTAATAACTCCTAACTCATTTCTCTGTGCCCTCTGCGTCTTTGTGGTTAGTAAGCATTTAATTTAACCACAGAGCCACAGAGAACACATTAAGAGATTAGGGAGGGTTATGCAGCTTAATATTTTGACCCACCTTGACAGGGAGTACTCCCTACTTCCTACCTATTTAGATTGGTTTTTACTCAGAATTACTGAATATATCAAGTCGGGATAGTATACTGAAATTAATGGTCACTTGACATCTCTTACATAAGGTAAAGTTATGACGTGACTGATTTTAATAATTTATGGTTTAGGTGGAATTATGAAAAATATGAATGCTGCGCTGAAAACGCATGTGGGTAAAGGTAAACGACAAAGTGGACGAGGTAATAATGAAAATTTTAATTTCAATGGTATTAATGGAAACAAGCAAGATGGTATTTGTATAACCATCGAAGCACCACAATATAAGGTTGATGTGCAACCAACACTTGATAGAATTGCCTCGGCAATGGAAGTATGCTTGGAAACGCTGCCACCGCAAGATTTAGAACAATTTGCCAGCCATTTAGAAACAACTGTAAGTAAGTCTAAGTACTTTAAGCCAGAAACTTTGATTGGTGCGAGTCTTGATGATATTGACGAAGATGAAGAAAAAAGATTGGAATTTGTTGCACTCCATGACTATTTTGAATGGAGGCAGGATTTACTCAAAGACGCATTAACTGCCCCTCAAGTGGCTAAACTGCTAAATACTAGCCGTCAAACTCCCCACGACCGACTCAAGAAAAATACTTTGATTGCAGTTCAAGATAATGGTGTTTGGAAATTCCCGGTTTGGCAGTTTGATGCATCGGGTGCTGATGGAGTAATTTCTGGGTTGCCGGAAGTATTAAAGGTGTTGAACGTGCCTGCTTTATCGAAAATTAGTTGGTTGACCCAAGCTAATCGGGCATTTGATGGGAGAACACCTATTGATGCACTCAAAGATGGTCGTAAGGATAAGGTTGTTTGTGAGGCTAGAAGTGTAGGCGCTTATTAGCTGTATTGTATATTTTGTCGCCGTTGTCTAAATTTAATAATTTTTTATCAAACCGGGTGAAGTGGCATAAGTCATCTAAATCCGGCTTTTTAGTGCGCTAACATTTTATTGACTCAAACGGTATCCGAGATTACACTGAAGGGGAATTTAAATTTTTAAATTTGTCAAGGCTACAATTTTCCGGAATCACGTAGGTATGGGTTGAATGTTCCTTTAGGCATAACTTTGAATTCCACCTTACAAAATATTCTCAAAAATTTTGTTAAGACTACTCCGGAAAATTATCTCGTAGCAAAGGGAAAATGCCCTCGATACCCACTTACAGCAGATTGCAGGTTTATAACGCATAGCATATCAGGACGAAATTAAAAGGGCGTAATAGAGGGCGCAATGCCTTGCGCCCCTACAGGGTGGCTTAATTACCTAAAAATTGCTGTAATCGATAGGGCAAATGCCATGATGCAACGAGATTTTAATTTACTTAAGGGTGTTCTGTGTCGGATTTGGATTTATGTCTGATTTTATTGGTTGGGGAGCGCGATTCGCATGGTAAAAATAACATTACCGCCCATTAAGGGCAAAAACAACCTCAAGCCTTTGTTCCACATTTTGGAATCAGGCAAATTACTATACCGAATTTTTACCCCAGATAAATTTATTCCCACTGCGCTGACATTTCGTCATTGGGGCCCGCTGTATCGTTTTGACCACCAGCGTTGTAATTCACCCGATGACTGTTATGCGGCAAGGACTTGTGAACCTAATTATGACTCGGAACGCGGTATTTGCTACATGGCACCAACAGTTTCTAGCTGTTTGGTAGAGGTTTTTGGTGATGCGGGTATTATTCAAATCACCGACCACAGAATTGGCTTGATTGCAACAAAATGCGACCTGATGTTACTCGATATTCGCAATCAAGGAGCGATGCGTGCTGGTGCAAATGAGGCTACATTAGCAAAAATGCCCGACCGTGCCATTAGTCAAGCTTGGTCGCGTTATTTTTACGAACAGCCAGATATTTACATGCCGATTCACGGGATAATCTATGGTAATGCTCATAACGATGAGGATGCGATCGCAATTTACGAACGTGCCGAGCAATTCCTTGTTGTCAAAGAAGAGTTATCGCTCAAACACAAAGAATTGCGAAAAACGATTCTCAAAGGAGCAGTTGAAAATAATTTAATTGTTGAGCCTTATGATTAGGGGTGTAGAGCCATTACTCACAAGGCACAATCAAAGGTTAGGAATAATCAAAAAATAAAATTTTTATGTTTTTTTATATACAGTCAGAGATCGCTTTTAGATAAAATCCTCCAAATGAACAATCAGGTAGATAGTGGTGCAAATAACCAACAAATTTCTAAAGATGCTGTCGAATGGCTGCTACGACGCATTATTCAACTTCCTAAAAATTGGTTAATTATAAGTTGTATTTTTATTTTTTTAAGTGCGTTTGAAGTTAATTGGAATAAAGAATTATCGATTAAATTTCAAGTTACAACTAACACTGCAATTTTCTTAGCACTGCTGTGGCTACCATCGATATTAAAGATTTTTGCTTTAACTGGAGGAGCTGTAAAAACTCCAGCAGGTGAAATTACTGGCTCTAGCATGATGCCGATGTTACAGTCATTAACTGCCGACACGTTAGGTTTTTTAATCGAACAAACCAAGCTCGCTGAAGAAGTCGCACCACCCCAACAACAACTCGAAATGCGGCAAATGCGCCATGAATGGCAAAAAGCCTATACTGCACGAGTACCCGCAGCCGAATCCCAGCGGCAGATGGAACGATTGGCAGAACGATATAAAGAAATACGTACATCTATGCCCACGGGGGCACAGCGTACTTTTGAGATGGAATCGATTACGGGGCGGATGCGGGCATTGGCACCGGAGGTCAATTACTCGGTTAAAGAAGTTAATGATTTATTGCGATCGCATGACCAAGGTAAGAGGTTACAGGGTCTTTCGATTGCGGAATGGTGTTGCGACCCAATTTATTTTGATTTGATTTTACATATAATTAGCGATTCGCAGACTGCATTCGAGCAAACTTGTGCGTTACGGGCAATGTCGAAGATTGTATCGAAGTTGGAATTGGAACAGAAGCGGGATTTGAAGAAGGTATTGTTGGAACAGCGCAATTTTAATGAAGAAGAAAAGCGTTGGATTAAACAAAACTCGAATCGCTGGTTTTTGAGTGAGAGGTTGCTATCTGCGATTGAGGGATAGAAAAGAGATTTTAATATGGATGGTGGTTAGAGTCAGGTAAAAAATGTTGGGCAGCCAGGGCAGGCAGGGCGGGCAGGGCGGGCAGGGCGGGCAGCAGGCAGGGCGGGCAGCGGGCAGGCAGGGCGGGGAGACCCCGCCCCTACACTTATTCATACTTTTTCGGAGATGTCTATTTATTCAAATAAATCATTTTTCAATCATCACTTAGCAAAACCTTCAAATCTTCGATTAAACTTGCCAATAAATTTGCTGCATCGACTTGCAAAGCAACCCAGCTATTTGCCGAAGTTTTAGTTATGTGTCTATCATCAAAAATAGTTTGCCCTTTAGTTAATCTTCCCTGGGTCTCAATTTCAACTTTGGCACGTCGTAAAAATAAAGTCTCTGGATAAAAAAGATAAGCTATGGTTGCCGCATCGTGAACTAAAAAGCCATTTTTCCCTTCAGTTTGCCTGTAGGTAAGTGAAGTATGAGTCAAAAAATCGGTTAATTGGACAATAAACTTGCCCGTTTTATTGGTTGAATTAAGCGAAATAACTTCTTGTGCCATTTGTCTTGTGAAAATTACCTCGTTGGTGACATCCAAAGGCAACACAACTATATCATTGCGACTATTGAATACAGTTTGTGCTGCTTCAACATTGAAAGCAATATTAAATTCAGCTTGAGAAGTGGCATTTCCCGGTACTTGGAATGCACCCCCCATGATGATGATTTCTTTGGCTTTTTTAAGAATACCCGGATTTTTGATTTCTGCAGATGCGAGATTTGTTAGGGGTGCGATCGCAATTAAAGTAATTTCACCAGGGTACGCATTCAGCTTCTCGATTATCAAGTCGTCGGAATTGGGTGCAGTTGCATAATCGTGGAAGACTGGTGGTAAAGTTTCGGCTAATCCTCCCATGCCATCATCACCGTGAATATACGCAGCGTCACCAATTTCTGTTGCATTGAACATGACACCTTTTGCTAATGGAATTTCTGTAAATCCCGTTAATGCAAGAACTTGACTCGCACAAGTAAAAGTAACATTTGCATCGACATTACCTTGTGCGGTTGCGATCGCAACTAATTCGACAAATCCCTGCTTGACTAAGCTTAAAAGCCAAAGTAAAGCAAAAATATCGTCACCACCAGGGTCTGTATCTAAAATAATTTTTTGTCTATTCAATTTCCTTTAAACCTATAAAGTATATTTCTGGTGATTTGGGAGTAACGCACTCACGTAATAATTTTTCGTTATCCTACAGTATTTTAGGGGCACGATAGTATCCTAAGTATAGGAATAATTTAGCTAAGAGTATCGGTCAACGACCCAGCCATGAAGGGACTGGGCTTCCAGCATGGTCTCGAAGCTACTCTAAAATTTGGACTATTTTTAAGTGAAGAAGAAAAAATATGGCTGGTGGAAGAAATTCGCGCTTTCCTTGAAGCTACAAATTAAAATATGACACAGGAGATATTATGCATTGTCAAAAAGATGACTGAGTAAAAAAACATAATTTTTGCAAAAAATATAGCGTTTCTCAACCTACTGGGTATAGCCATTTTACACC
>JANNFJ010000776.1:0-3375 GCA_031379725.1 Calothrix sp. OTE_75_metabat_31 | reverse complement strand
AAAGGTCGGCGCTTCGCTATCGCGTAAAGCGTTCTCCTTGTCAGTTCCCAAGCGAAACTTAAGCTAATTTAAAGATATGCTACCATCTACAATCGCTATTCATTCGCCCCATGATGTTGAAGCCCACTATAGTTCTAAGCGTAGCGTGGATTGCGTTAGTTACAAAGTACACATGACCGAGATTTGTGACGAAGATAGCCCCCGTCTTTTTACTAACGTGCAGATTTTGAGGCGGATACGCGATACTGAAGCGCCGACCTTCGGTTCGCATTTTATTTGAATTAAAGTTAGGACGGCAAGCTTCAGGTTAGAAAGCAGCACAGAAAGTACTAAATCGATTTATTCAAGAAATAAAACTTATGATTGACAGCTTCTGATTCAATACGGTTCGGATAAAACAATTCGATAAACAAAAAACTTTGTAGAGACGCGATATATCGCATCTCTACATGCCCGAAATCATAACGAAAAATCCTTAACAGAACCGTATTAGCTTCTGATCAGTGTCAAAACTGCTGGAAGAAGTCACTCACGATTTCTCTAAATTGATTGATTTTTATCACTTTTTAATGTGAAGAAATATTTCGTCAACAGTGTCTTCTCAACTACCACCCTTACACCATCA
Organism: Calothrix sp. OTE_75_metabat_31; assembly: GCA_031379725.1. Lineage (GTDB taxonomy): Bacteria > Cyanobacteriota > Cyanobacteriia > Cyanobacteriales > Nostocaceae > JANNFJ01. The sequence goes on along the minus strand of JANNFJ010000776.1, from coordinate 2,750 downwards.
AGATGATTGACTAGGGCTTAAATCTCTTGTCATGGTCGTACGCGTAAGACATCTGTGGAATAAAATAACTTGTAAAGTTCAGCTTTATCTAACTAGTTTGGACTGCGACGCTCGTAAACTAGGGCAGGCTATCCGCCTCCACTGGGGTATTGAAAATGGGTTACATTGGACTTTAGATAAGATCCTTCGCACCACGAGTGGTTATGTTATGACTTCTTGTTCGCGCATGGCATCGATAAACTCGGAACCGCAAGCTAGCTTTTGAGCGATGCTCGAGTTGGGTTCGATCACTCGCCAAAAGGGTGTGACTTGGGTGGGGTCTTTTCCGGCTTGAATATCTTCCCAGGCGGCTTCGGCCACAATGCGGGCGAACATGGAAGTAGAGACTGGGCAAGTCGCATCGCCTTGGTGGGTTTGGGCAAGCTGCTGGCGCATTTGCTGAACGGAAACCTGCTGTCCTTCGGGGATGCCCTCCATAAACTGCTTGATCAACTGCGGGGTCGGCATAAACAAGGTGTCGCCTGCCCGAAGACCCGCCATAGACTTCTCGATCACCTGGAGTTTAGGTTGCTTCTTTTCTTCCAGTTTTTGCTTCCATGTCTTAGCCATCTTCTTCCTCCTGTTTCATTTCACTTTAAAAAAGTAGGGCAGGCTTGCAGCCTGTCCTACCGTGTTCTAGGCATCATGTAACCCTTGACGAGCATCAGTGATGATCGTTGGTCACGCTATTGAACTCATTATTACTGGAAAGCTAATTGATACGGAAACGGTATGGCGTGGTAGTACACAAAGATAATCGACAACACAGTTGACTAGAGTTCAAGGCAAATGGCTCTAAGGCGAACAACTTACCTCGACCCGAAAGGGAAAGGGAACAAGAGCATGTTGGTAAAGCGGTAAGTAGCAGAAGATGTGTATGTTACTGTCCCGCAATGCCTGAGCAATATTGTTCTGTTTGAATCCCAATGTCCAGCAGTGGTTATCAGACCATTCGGCAGCACGTTTGCACACCGATTTTACCAAGATATACGAGTATCGTTTCTCTGGTAAGTACGCCTTGCAAGAGTTCGCAATGAGAAGTGAACTCATTTAAGGACATAAGGGGAAACCTAAGTTGCCCTATTAGGTTCTCTAGCGACGGGACACGGGATTTGGCAACATTACACCTGCTAAATTGTACTATTAAAAAGAGTACATTTACAACTGTAATGCTTGTACGGCAGCGATTTTAACCACGTTATCAATTTCGACTCTGCCTTTTCGCTACCACCCTACCTAATTGAGCAATACCAAATTTATTTATGCTTCATAGTAGCATAAAACATTGGTATCTTGGGGTATTCTCCATCTGGAAGTGGGAAAACAACATCAAAAGAGTCTTCTCCAGATTGCAATATTTCAAATTCGGGGAAGAAATTGACTATGTCTTCTAGTGCAACAGTACCTGGTCTAATACCATGTTCAAGTACAATAGTCATTTCTTCAGGAAATTTTCCATACTTTTCTCTTAAAGAGTTAAAGTAGTTGATTGCGTTCTCACCTAGTTCAATCAAATAAATAATACCCTTATTCCCTAGTAATATTTGCAGAGATTTAGCAAAGTCAGAGCGCCTTTCTACCGGAATATGATGAATGCCTCCTTTCATATAAATGTTGGCATCACCGATTTCAGAATGAAGAACTTCTGCTTGCTGGGGTTTCAAACCATCAAGTACGCGGTATTGTATATTTGGAGCATTATGCTGTGCTTTAGCTATTTCCACAGCGCTTTTAGAGACATCGACTCCAATTACCCTTGTAAAATGGTCAGCAAGAAAACGAGTTTGCTTACCGTCTCCACAAGCAAAGTCAATTAAAGGCAATTGAGAATCAATCGTATGTTTGAACCGAGATAAATCCCGATCACTCCATTCAGGATTGCAATCCCAAAAAATAGGATCAGACAACTCAGATGTTTTATTCCAATAGGATTCCCAAGCAGAAGAAATATCGATATTTTCTTTTTCTGCCAAATTTATTTTTTCCATGATTTAATCTGACCTCCAATGTGGATAGTTAAAGATATAATTGACCTTTGCGTTTAGCAAAAAATGAATTACGTGATTAGCGGCGCTAACTGCAAAAGCCAGCTAGTGCCCTGTCTTTGCGGTGGATTGCGCCCCCGTAAATATGAATAGTTTAATTTTTTGTGCATACCTACTTGTCAAAAAACATTTAATTTTGGTAACAAATGTTAGCATTTCAAATGGACAAAACTCCTATAAACATAAATTTAGCTTTTGTATATCCAAGTACTTAAATCTTTCTTCAGGTTTATATTTACGCTAATTAACAAAGCGAATCCCTACTTTGTATGACCCATTAACATGTTTCATCCACTCCTGTTCGGGAATCCTTAGAAAGTCCTAGAAAATCTTTTGTAGATTGAGAGTAGTAGCTTCTCCAACTCCTATTCGTCGAACAAAAGGGGTTTCTACAAGTGTTATTCTCACTTGAGAGCCAAAGGCTTTATTGAGATAAGTCGCCGTCATCCAGCATCCAGCCTACTGTTCCTCCTGCTACAATTAGAACATTTTCGATAGGTTCGCTTGATATCGATTGTGTCATTTTAATTTTTGCTTGATCCTTTTATACTAGTTTAAACAGGTGACGCATTTTTTCAAAAGCGGGGATAGCTGACTTCCCATCTAGTAACATGTTAGCCACTGCGCGACCTATTAATGGACTAAACTTAAAAGCATGTCCTGAAC
>JANNFJ010000724.1:0-5562 GCA_031379725.1 Calothrix sp. OTE_75_metabat_31 | reverse complement strand
TAATAAACTAGCAAGTCGGTCATTTAATTGAATTCGACTGCTAATTTCTCCTGCGAAACGTTGGTCGTAGAAACTGACAGGTAGATGCAGAAGATGCCAAAGGAATTTACTCGACATTGCCATTGATAATTTAATTTTCATCCGTCGCAAAAGCTGTAATTGTAATCGCGTCAATAATCCTGTAACTGCGGCAGTAAATAACATGCCAAATATCAACGGACGCAACCAATCTTCGCGTCCTTGAATCAATACTTGGTCTACAAATACTTGGGAGAATGCCGGCATTGCCAAACCGGGTAATACCAGCAAAAAACCAGCTAAAACACAGTAAATTAACGACCACATACTACCTTGTAACCGCTCCCAAAGAGCGAGAAATAAACTTGGTTTGCGCCCACCTTTTTTAAAATTTTCGCCACGTTCAAATACTAATACAACTCCAGTAAAAGCTTCGCTAAATTCTGATAATGAAACCGTCCGTCTTCCGGTAGCTGGGTCATTGATAAAAACTTGATTTTTACTAAATCCTTCGACTACTAAAAAGTGGTTAAAATTCCAAAATACAATATAAGGACATGCCAGTTGTTGCAACCCGTCTAAATCAATTTTGAAACCCTTGGCTTGTAAATCGTAACTTCGCGCTGCACTAAGTACATTTGATGCCTTGCTGCCATCCCGTGAAATCCCGCAAGCTTGGCGCAATTGGGTAAGGGGAATAATACGACCGTGATAACCTAGAATCATTCCCAGCGATGCTGCACCGCATTCTACCGCTTCCATTTGCAGTAATGTCGGGGTGCGATGGATGGGTTTTCGGGAGTTTTTTAAAGGATTTTTGAATAGTTTTTGGCGAATTTGTTTAAACATAAGCGAAAAATAGTTATTTGAATATGCTCCTTAATTAACTATTTCGAGATAGGGTGAACTTATGCAAATTAGTCAGAAATTAGATTTTTCGTGCTGATTTCGGGCATGTAGAGACGCGATATAGCGTTTCTCAACCTACTAAGGTAGAGCCATTTTACACCAAGATAAGGGCGCAATGCCTTGCGCCCCTACATATGTACCTCACCTGGTTAGAAATTGCTATACATCGCGTTTTCACGTCTGTGTATTCTTTTTTTGGAGATATCTAGTTGCATTGAATACTATAGTCTGTAGCACTTTTGTATTCAAAGCTCTAACTTTTGAACTTATGCAACCAAGTAAATTAGACCAAATGTTAGGGCTAGAAATACAACACCGTCGTACAGAAAAAGGCTGGTCTCAAGAGTATTTAGCAGAGATGACAGGTCTGCATAGAACCTATATCAGCCAACTCGAACGAGGATTAAAAAGCCCATCGGTGAGAGTTTTAAGTCATATTACAAATGCTTTGGGCGTAACAATGAGTGAATTTATACGAGTTGTGGAGGAATCTCTAAGTGCTGACAGAGAATGAAGTTGAGAGATTGACAAAAGCTATAATTGCCACTATTGCATCTCCAGTTATTGGTTCAATCGAAGATTATGCTTGGGAAGCAATTTTTCATTACATTAAAGATATGCCTCTTTCCGATCCGGCTTTAGGACGTAGTAAGCTTTTGTATGATGCTGTAGATGTTACAACTCAAACTGGTTGGTCGCTAAAATCGCTTCAGCTTAATAATCCGGCTCCAGGAAACACATTTTTCTTTGTAATTCAAAGAGCGGATGTAGTTAAAAAAGCTACTCAACTTGGTTTTCCTGGTCTTACCGAACTTTCTCCTCCGCAAGAGTTAGGATCAGCTATTATTCAGCATTGGAACGAAAAAATTATCACTAGCAAATTAGCGCAAAATATTATAAATAGCTACGAGAGTATACTTTTAAAAACTATTCGTGGCAATCAATATGTTTACTGTGAATATTCACTGGAACCGCTCGATCCAACTACTTTTTCTTGGGCTTGGACGGTAGATAGAATCTCTGGGAAAGAAGGTGTTGGATTGCAAGGTGCTGTTGCAGGAAGAACAGATTTAGTGTGGTACAAAAATCAAAAACAACTTTTCCGAGCTAGAACAATTCCTCTCGAAGCCGCTCGTACTAATATTGAACGGATTCGGCTTGCACCCGACCTCTATGTAGAAACAATTTTAATGGCATTACAAGCGCAAATTAGCAACCCTATTATTAATGATAATCCCGAAGGAGAGAGTTAGCGATCGCTTTAGCAAGTAGTGGAGGTACAGACTCTCCAATTTGAGAAGCCATATCAGTATATGTTCCTAAAAAATGAAAATCATCTGGGTAGGAATGTAATCTTGCTGCTTCGCGTATTGTTATGGTTCTATTTTGTGTAGGATGGAAAAATCTACCAGAACCAGGATGAAAAACCCATCTCGTGATTGTTCTCGCAGGTTGATCCCAGTAAAGTCTTCCATAAGCACCGCTATAGTGCTTCTTAGGTGCTAATTCTGATGGTAAATCTCTTGCATCTTGCCCTTCTTTTAAAAGACGTACTCTGGCTGTTTGAATCGGACTTAAAGCACGGGCAATATGATTCACAATTTTTGTGCTTTTAGTACGAATAATAGATTGGTATGCACTTTGTGGTACCGATGGATAACCTTCACCTATATATTCTTGTCCTGCATCTAATGGTGGTAAATCTTCAATTGCATCTCGAACTGTGACAATTGAAGAAATATGAGGCTCGAATAGATTAAGCTGCGAACAGGAGATTTTTGTTGCTTTACAATTGCTTTTATTATTATGATAATGTGTTTGTTGAGGAAAGTCAGGTAATTTATTCAAACTAGCTACAAAGAAAGCCCTAGTTCTAGTTTGTGGTATTCCATAATAAGCAGCGTTTAACGAAGCTGAAACAACTTTGTAACCTAATAATTCTAACTGTTTTGTTATTTCATTTTTAACTACACCCTCATATGCTTTTAATATTTCAGGCACGTTTTCCATCACGACGTAAATAGGTCTAAATTCTTGTACAAATTCTAAAAAAGTTTTATAAAGCTGATTGCGAGAATCGTTGAGGTTACGTTCACCAGCAGGAACATTCTTTGAAAAACCTTGACAAGGTGGGCCACCAATCATTAAGCTCAGTTCTTCTGGTTGCAAATTTAGCCACGAACGTAATTCCGAAGGATTAACTAAGCGTATGTCTTGATTAATAACTTTAGTGTTTGGGTAGTTGTGCTGATAAGTTGCTAAAGATTTTGCGTTTATATCAATAGCACATAAAGATTCAAAACCTGCTAAGTGAAATCCTGTGGTTAATCCACCTGCACCAGCAAATAAATCAATTAACTTGTATATCATAAATTGAATACTATAGTAATCAGCATACGTTGTCAACTGATTTCACGAACACAACCGTAGCACTGATGCAGGAAGATTTAAAAGCCTGTATTGCCTTCAAAAAAATACCATGTATCAACATCTAACTCCTGGGCAAAGATATCGATATTTATTTTTCGGTGATAAATCTAACTATTTGGACGTAGGACAGAGTGATGCAGTTGCACGAGAAGATGGTGTAGGTTGAGGTGCTTGGGCAACTAACATAATTGTGCCGTCAGCAGCTTTTATAATACCTTGCGCTTCGATAATTGGGGAAGAGGGAATTTGGAATTTGGAGTTGGAAGTAGGGAAAGTAGAGGATCTATCCAAGCTTGCAAGTTGCCTAAAGCCGAGTTTACCTGGTAATGGTTTGAGAGGACTAGGTGGTAAACTGCCGCGTCCGGTAACAATAAATTTACTTAGGGGACGACGGAATGCTAACTGACCTCTAGGGCAAAGTTGACTAATTTGACTGCTAGCGTCAACGACTTGGGTCGGTAATTCGATTAATACTTTGGTGGGGTCAACATCAGGTTGGGTAATTTCTGTTGTGCCGATTAAATCAGGACTTGCACCTGTCGCAGTGATATCACTTTGTGATGTAAGGAAATTGCGAGGTTGCGTGCCAAAAATTCCTTGGGTATTAATTTTGACTTTACCACCGCGAAAATCAGTCGAATTAGCGCTAATGTCGCTATTTTCAAAGGCAGCGATAACACCACTACTTATATTGATGTTGCCACCAATGACCTTTTCTCCGCTAGCGTTTGTGGTGATGCTACTACTGCGACGTAAGATTAAAGCTTCCGAACTTAGGTTGATTGTTGCTTGTTCTTGATTGGTGTTAGAGTTGCGAGTATTAGCAGTAATAGAAGCCCGGTTGAGGAAAGATATACGAGATTTAATATCCATATTGCCAGCAGCCCCTAAACCTTCGCTACTCACAGAAATAGTTGCCCCATTATCAACAATCAAATTTCGGGTTGCGATCGCTAAATCCCCTCCTCTACCTGTGGAGTTTTTAGAGGTGCTGGCAAATACACCACTAGCCGGGTTATCAATACCAAATTTAATATTTGCTTCTTCTTTACCTTCATACTGTGTCACCAGTTTAAAAGTGTCAGAAATATCAGAGTTACTGCCGGAAATGCTAATACGCTTGGTAGCATTGAGGATAGTATTACCAGCATTTCCATTTCCTAAAGCACTAATCAAAATTTTTCCACCACTATTAATATCAATCGTTTGTGCATTAACCCTTATATTTCCACCTGAAAAGGCACTTTGACTTTCTGCTCTTAAACTTCCTCCATTCGATATTTGCACTTTCGGAGCGTTGATAGTAATATTTCCACCGGTACCATTAGCAGTTGGACCATTTCCTGTTAACAAAGCACTGTAAACAGTTCTAACTGGTCGGGTATTTTCGGGAAATGGATAAATATTTTTGCCTGAGATTATCACTTCTTTGCTGGCATTGACGCTAATATTACCAGAAGTTCCACCAGGTAATTGCCTAACGGCTTCCCTAGAAGCCCTAGCTGTTATCTCCGAACCATTCATGACGAAAATAGAACGTCCATCAAGATTAATATCACCACCAATTGCATTTAAGGTATCTCTACGGTCACCAACACCTGAAAGTAGTAAGCTTTGCTTAACTAATATATCTCCAGAGGATTGAATATTGATATTTCCACTTTTGCCGGCATTACTTCCCGACAAGAGGGAACTATTATCTAACACCAATACAGAACTGTCACCCAATAATGAAATATTCCCGCCATTTCCTCTTTCACTTCCAGATTCGAGATAAGCATTTCTAAGATTAATCGAATTTGCTTTCAACGATATATCTCCTCCGTTAAGTCCATTAATATCAGCAAAAGTCGAAATTAATAAGTTATCAAGATTGAGATTATTGCCTATCAAAGTAATATTACCTTGGGCTATCAATGATACTCTACCGGGGTCTCCTTTTGCCTCGCTAACACTATTAAGTGCTGCTTCTTTTGGTCGATTTAGCAATTGGCTAATATAAATATCACCGCCTTGAATACTAATATTGCCAGTTTGAGTATTCTTGGTGCCACCATTAGAGTTGATGAAACTATTTTTTAATGAAACCAGCCCAGATGATTGAATTGTGATATCTCCGGCTCTTTTACCCTTAGTTCCGCTTCTAATTCGACTATTGATACTGATTCTTTGCCAAATATTGATATGTCTGCTTGCGCTCCATCA
>JANNFJ010000690.1:0-4411 GCA_031379725.1 Calothrix sp. OTE_75_metabat_31 | reverse complement strand
TGCTTGGGTTGCAATTTGTCATCATAAGGTAATGGTCGAATAAAATCTTTGTACTGTACCAACTTTTGAGGTGTATAATCGGGATGGCGAAGCCAAGAATATTTATCGCTCAATCCCCAGTTGATAATTGTATCAACTCCTTCTGCAAAACAAGCGTTTAAATATCTTTTATAACCATCAGCTACCATTGTATCTAATTCAACTAGCGTACTCGGTAATGGGGTGTCGATAATAATATCAAGTTCGGTGACAATCGGTTTTACTCCGATATTTTTTAGCTGTTTGAGAAAATTTCTAAAACCCGTTTCGTTCCACCCATAATTTTTTGAAAACCACATGTGTGATTGCAAACCGACTGCATCGAGCTTCACACCACTTTTTTTGAGATATTTAATTAGATTTAAAAACTTTTCTTGCTTCCAACCTGTATCTTCACATCCATAGTCGTTAATGGCAAATTCTTTTGTTTTATCAATTGACGCTGCTATCTGAAAAACATCACGGACATATTCTGGTTTTACACCTTTACGCAATCCATAAGTTTCATTTTCGGCATCGGATGATTTATCCGCAACTACTTCGTTAATAATATCCCATGAATACAGTGTTTTATTGTTACGATAACGTCCCATTACTTGTTTAAAGTGACGTTCGATATCATATAAGGATGGTGGATAAGCTAACCAGTCGGGTTTTGCCATATGCCATACTAGTGTATGTCCCCGCAATTTTATATTATTAGCTGCACAAAACTTAATCGCTTTATCAGCTAGTGTAAAATTAAATTGCCCCGGTAACGGTTCTATGACAATCCACTTAAACGCACCACTCGTAACTGCGACTGAACATTCACGAGCAATCAATTTACCATAATTTATATCTTGCTCTATCTCTGCTTCTGATATAGCAGTTCCGTAGAATTTCTTGGCCTGCTTGGCAGCATCTCTGATAGTAATATTTTTATTCTGTTTTAGAAGGTCAAAAGTGCTTTGGAATGAAGAAGCAGTTACACTGCTTTTGGAAAATGCAGCAGCACCAAATGAGGTTAAACCGGCACCGATTGCAATTTTTATAAATGTTCGTCTATCCATTTAAATATCTCCGTCCGTGATTTTTGACCGAAAATAAATACATCAGTATATATTAAAACATTTATTTTAAGTAATTATAGCATTTATGCCTTGCAGGGGCTAGTAGATATTTTCAGTAATTTTGACCCTTTAAAGGAGATTAGATCCCCAACTTATTAAAGGATGCCACTGGCGTTGTCCGTGGTGACACCCCTCAATCCTCGCAGCATATAGCCTTCTCGAATACCCAAAATCCCGCACCACCATAGAATGGTAGGGCTAATAGCAACGTACTGCTTCAAGCCTGGGGCGGGTTTGACCGTAAGTAAGGGGTCTGACCCTCTATTCGCCAGCAGTATCCGTAAAAGTTATCGGGGGTCTAGCAACTCCTCAAAATTAATACATAAACATCTACTTAAATTATTTCCCACTTCCTTTAAGGACTTTACTCCCTATTCCCTATTCCCCCTTCTAAGCTATGCTGGAGTAACTGGGAAAATTGCCATAAAGAGTGAAGATGAAACTGGCACAACGAATTAGTCAGGTAGCACCTTCAATTACCTTAGCGATAGCCGCAAAGGCTAAGGCTATGAAGGCTGAAGGAATTGATGTTTGTAGCTTTAGTGCTGGGGAGCCCGATTTTGATACCCCAACGCATATCAAAGCGGCGGCTGTGAAAGCTTTGGATGATGGTAAAACTAAGTATGGTGCTGCTGCGGGTGAACCTAAACTAAGGGATGCGATCGCGCACAAGCTCAAATGCGAAAATGGTCTTGATTACAAGCCCGAAAATGTCATCGTTACTAATGGTGGTAAACATTCGCTGTTTAACTTAATACTTGCTTTGATTGAAGCAGGTGATGAGGTAATTATCCCTTCACCCTACTGGTTGAGCTATCCGGAAATGGTAACTCTCGCAGGAGGAAAATCTGTAATTATACAGACGGATGCATCAAATGGTTACAAAATAACACCAGAGATGTTGCGTCAAGCAATTACTCCCAGGACTAAATTATTTATCCTCAATTCCCCCTCAAACCCAACGGGGATGGTATACAGTCCGGAGGAAATTAAAGCTCTAGCTGAAGTTATCGTGGAAAAAGATATTTTGGTTGTCTCAGACGAGATTTACGAAAAGATTCTTTACGATGGTGCGAAACACGTCAGCATCGGTTCTTTGGGTGCAGAAATTTTGGCACGAACTGTAACTAGTAATGGGTTTGCCAAAGGTTACTCGATGACTGGATGGCGAATTGGCTATTTAGCCGGACCTTTAGAACTAATTAAAGCTACAATTACGCTCCAAAGTCATAGTACATCGAACGTGTGTACTTTTGCTCAGTATGGCGCGATCGCAGCTTTAGAAGGTTCGCAAGATTGTGTGGAGGAAATGCGTCTAGCTTTTGCAAAGCGTCGAGAAGTAATGTTTGCACGACTTAATACAATTCCAGGTTTGATTTGTCCGAAACCTAGTGGTGCTTTTTATCTCTTACCCGATATTAGTAAAACTGGTTTAAAGTCGCTGGAATTCTCGAATGCATTACTCGAAGAATACCAAGTGGCAGTAATTCCCGGTATCGCTTTTGGTGCAGATGATACTGTGCGTCTTTCCTATGCTACGGATATGGCAACGATTGAAAAGGGGATGGATAGGTTAGAGAAATTTATGAGAAGTAGGGGGTAGGGGAATAAAAAATTCTTCTCGAAATGCACTAGTTAGACGCGATATATCGCGTCTCTACATTCATTTAATCTAACTCTTCGCTTCTCGTAACGCACCGTTGCGAGGACTGTAACTCTGTGGTAAATAAGCATTTTATTTGACCACAGAGTCACAGAAGTCTCAGAGTAAAAAGGTTAGGGAGGAATATTTTGTTTGCGATTTTGACCCACCCTGACAGAGGTACTCCGCTTCTCCCCCCTAATTCAAACCCATTTCTTTTAAACCCTGTCGCAAACGTAATGCTTCAGTGGGGTTATTTTTTTCGTGCAGGGAGATTGCTTTATTGAAGAATGCTAAACTGGCTTTTTGATTCCCTACTTTCAACCAAACTACAGCCAGATTTTGATAGGCATCGGCGAATTTCGGATTTAGTTGGATGGTACGTTGGTATGATGTGATCGCATCCGTAAATAATCCCATTGCTTTGAATGTTGCACCCAAGTTGTAATGTCCGATGGCAAAATTGGGGTCAATGCGAATAGTCATCTCGAAAGCGGTTGTTGCACCTTGCAAATCACCTGTTGCTTTGAGTAAACTACCCAAATTGTTGTATGCTCCAAGTTTGAGCATGGGAAAAACAATTAATCGAATAGCTGCTTGGTAATGCGATATTGCTTGGAGGGTATTTTGGGCTTTTGTATAAGCAATTCCCAAATGATAGTGTAACTCGTACATTACATCCATATTCGCCTGTTTCGATGCGATTCCCAGCTGCAATAACTCGATTCCTTCAGAAAGTTTCCCCGATTCAATATACAATCCCCCCAATTTGCTACAAACATAAGGGTCATTGGGATGATTAGCGATAAACCCTTCCATTGCAGCTTGTGCTTTGGCAACTTTATTTTGTTGATTTATAACTGCTTGCTGATACCCTTGATGTAGAATTGCCACATCAGTTAAATGACCAATTTGCCAATCAGGTTCTTTACGCAAAACTTCACTGATGGTATCGTCAACTATGGCATGATAGGGACGCTCAAAGCGAACTTCGGGATGATTGCGAAATAATCTCGAAACCATCGAATAGGGTGATTGTTGCGAACCGACTTCGTAACGGAGTAAATTAACTAAAAGATATTCCTCCATCTTAATAGCTTGTTGAATATGGGGAATTATTTGCGGTGTTAGGGTTTCATCTGCATCCAATACCAAAACCCAATCACCTGTGACATGTTTTAATGCTTCATTTCGGGCTGCACTAAAGTCATTATTCCATGTATAGTTATGCAGCTTTGCGCCAAATTTTTGCGCGATTTGGGGAGTTTTATCAACCGAACCCGTATCAAGGACTACAATTTCATCTACTAATTTTTCGGCACTACGAAGACACTTCGGTAGGGTTAATTCTTCGTCTCGAACAATCATACATAAGCTAAGTTTCATAAAATTTAATCCGTAGGATAGGCATCTTGCCTGTCCTATTATATTAATAAGCGCAGGCAAGATGCCTACGCTACACGATTAAATCCCGTAGGATAGGCCGAAAAGCCTGTCATACAATATTAGGGCTTACGCAAAAACTCTCCCAAGCCCGCTATTTACTCTGTGTTCTGTGCGTCCTCTGTGGTTTATTATTCCGTGGACTTTGCGTAAGTCCTAAATATTAATAAGCGTA
>JANNFJ010000644.1:0-12423 GCA_031379725.1 Calothrix sp. OTE_75_metabat_31 | reverse complement strand
GAACGCAAAATTAGCCGATACTCCGACCGACTCGTTAGCATTCGGTAAGGTTCGCGTAAATCCTTCGTACACAAATCGTCCATCAACGTACCTAAGTAGCTTTGTTCGCGGGGGAACACAATCATGTCCTGACCGCGTGCATACCGGGCTGCATTGATTCCGGCGACAATTCCCTGCGCTGCGGCTTCTTCGTACCCGGTTGTACCGTTAACTTGTCCAGCACAAAACAACCCTGAGACTTTTTTCGTCATTAAGGTCGGAAAACACTGAGTTGCGGGTATATAGTCGTATTCCACTGCATAAGCCGGACGCAACATGACGCAATTTTCCAAACCAGGAAGCGTCCGCAGCATTTGCAATTGGAGAGTTTCCGGCAATCCCGTAGAGAAGCCCTGAATATAAAGTTCGGGTATATCGCGTCCTTCGGGTTCGATAAAAATTTGGTGACTATCTTTATCGGCGAACCGCACAATTTTATCTTCGATACTCGGACAGTAGCGCGGTCCCTTTGCTTCTACCCAACCACCATATACTGGTGACAAATGTAAATTTTCGTTGATTAAACGGTGAGTTTCTTTTGTTGTCCGGGTCATGTGGCAGGGCAGTTGTTCTTTTTCCACCCAAACTTCGGGGTCAAAACTGAACCAGCGCACATCAGTATCGCCAGGTTGAAGATCCATTTTGCTATAGTCTGCTGACCGCTTATCAACTCGTGCAGGTGTTCCCGTCTTCAAGCGTCCGGTTTCAAATCCCAAGCGGTTTAGGGTTTCGGTTAATCCCTCAGCCGCAAACTCTCCGGCACGTCCGGCTGCCATCGACTTATTACCAACCCAAATTCGTCCGCCCAAAAATGTGCCTGTTGTTAAAATGACTGCTTTGCACTCGAATGCCACACCAAAGTAGGTTTGAACGCCGATAATTTCATCATTGGCATTTAGTACCAAGTCCGTGACCATACTTTCACGAACCATGAGATTTTCTTGATTCTCGATAATGGTTTTCATCACTGCCGCGTATTCGCGCTTATCAGTTTGGGCACGCAAAGCCCACACCGCAGGGCCACGCGATGAATTAAGAATACGCTTTTGTAAGTAGGTACGGTCTGCCATTTTGCCGATTTCCCCGCCCAGCGCATCGACTTCATGGGTTAACTGCGACTTTGCGGGGCCTCCAACTGCGGGGTTACAGGGTTGCCAAGCGATTTTATCTAAGTTCAGTGTCAGCAACAGGGTACGGCATCCAAGACGTGCGGTAGCAAGGGCAGCTTCGCAACCTGAGTGACCTGCACCAACAACGATGACATCGTATGCGTCTTGGAAGTCTATAGAATTGTGCATGGTCATAAGAAAGTCCCCGAAACAATTGGAAACTACTGGATTTATCCAGTGGAGGAAAATCAAACGGTAGTTAAAGCTGCCGTTCGATTTTCCTCAAACTGAAAAACTCCGTAAAACGGGTAATGTTAGCCTCGACAAGGTTCACGGTCAGTACTATCCAAACAACACTCGCTATAACCCCATATGCGTGTTTAATTGTTTGGTTCTAGAGCAGAGGACTGGCTACGCATCCACTGGTAGGTTCTTTAACATTTACCGCGAACATAGGTTTCCCCTTAGTCTGGTCAACTAGTCCTAAAAATTCAAAACTCCCAAACTTGCTGGAAGCCCCGTACTTTCAGGTCAGGGTTGCTGACACTTAATCAATAAGTATTTGGACATATTGTCAATTTTACCTGAATATAACGCCTTTTGGAGCTTGGTAAAGTAGGTAAGACTGTTTCATTCATCGGCAACACCACCAAAATCGATCTGGACGCGATTTTGAACCTTGAGTAAGGATAGGATTGCTATATGTAGGTAGCCCGATGCTTGTTTGCGACAGGTTTTTGAGCATCGTATTAACTTAATATATAAATCTGTTTCTGTACCAAACCAAAATACATAAAATAGTATTACCGATTTAGTTATTAAAATTAAGTTAATTGTTAGGGGAAAAAGTGAGTATTGCCATGACCGAAACAAAATCTGTCCGTGTTGCTCGTCGAGGACGTATTTTCCCTGAAATTCAGTGGACTGAAGAGGAGAAAGCTAGACGCTATAAAGCAGATGAGGAATTTTACCGTCGTTGTAAGGCGATTTTTGACCGCGAACTCCCACATTACATCTTGACACACTATGGCTGGTATATGGTGGTTGAGCCGGATAGTGGAGACTATTTTATTGACCGTGATGAGCAAGTGGTTATGCAAAAAGCTCGTACCATGCACCCCGGTACTGTACCATTATTTTTTTTCCGAATTAATGAGACAGGGCTTTCTGGAAGCATATGATTCAAGGTTTTTTTGGTGATGAGGGTGCATTGATATTTGAGATTGAGTTAATTGCCAACGATGGTTTGGGGCTAGCTGTTGATGTGATGTTAGATACAGGCTTTTCGGGATGGATTGCCATTAACGAACAAGATTTACAAGGATTAAAATGGACTTACGTACAGACACGAGCGCAACGAACAGCCGAAGGAGAGGCAAATTTTAAAATATATGCTGGCAAGGTACGAATCGATGGTAGCGAATTCGATATCCCAGTACACGTAGGACGAGGAATATTAGAAATTTTGCTTGGCCGTCAGTGGTTAGAATCTAGACGTTTAGTAGTTGATATAGCATCGGGTATATTGACACTGGGGTGATTGGTTGGTCATAATGTCGCGTTTCTATAGGGACTTTTACAAGCCTATTAATAACTATTCTTATAATCGAGACATGGTGCTACCGCTTCTCCTCCGGGGTAGGAAAATTCTATCGCCGAAACGTTTCGACAGTACAAAATATTATTAAACATTAATAACTCATGTAATGATTAGGCTAAAATGCATTTAGATAGTTATTAAGTTGAGTAATACAAGTGGAGAAGGTTATCCATCAATAATTTACGAACATTTCCCTAATGCTGTTGCCGATATTGTTGCTAATGGCAAATATAATTATCTTGTAATTTCTCTTGGTGTAGAAAAATTTAAATGTAGAGACGCGAAATTTCGCGTCTCTCTACAATTTAATTCAATTTTCACAAATGGTTTAGGTTTGCTATAAAATTTACCCAACTTGTTATCATTGTTCAAAATCAGTGTATTGAAACTTGGTTTATAGGTAATAGAAAAATGTATTCGAGACAGCCCCAATCGCAACCTTTATTAGATTATACTCGTTACTATAATATTTGTAGTGATTGTCCAGAGCTTATGGCAATACTTGGAGGGTTTTGGATAGTCGAGGAAGCTAGAAACCCGGATTCTCAAAGAATCCGGGTTTCTGATTTCTCTTAACCGAGCAGTATTGGAGTTTATGAGCAAAGTAAGGGCACGATATTATCGTGCCCCTACGGCTATCTAAACTTACGAGCGATACTTTATTAAGATGAAATCTACTATAGTTAGAGGAACTATTTAGAGCTAAGAATATTAGTTATTCAAAGAATAATCCAGATGTTGTACTAAAATCATATTACCTTGACCAATTATTGCTTAGGGTTAAGGAACATAATCATCATTTATGTAGTTTTCAAAGCTTTATACAATTTTGTAATCAAATTAAGAACCAATTACGTAGTTAATTGATTAATGAATAAAATTCTAAAAAAAAGCATATTTTTCCTTATCGTTATATCGATTAGTTTGACGCTAGTCGCTAGTAACGGCATTTCCCATCGTGTATCTAGCAATATCAAAACAACTGAAGATTGTTTAATTGAACGGATATCGGGCAATATAAAGAATCCCTGTATTCAACCAACACCAATCCCAACACTAACCCCTTATATAACCCCGACTCCCAATTTAAATTTACCTGAAAAAGACCGTTTTTTAGCAGCTATTACAAATAAGCTACCATCAATTCCGACTCCTGGTACATTCGAGTATATTTTATTGCGTCAGTATGGAGCAGCATTTATTAATATTAATCCGAATATTAAATTACCACCAAAAGTTCTTTTCCCAAACGACCAAGAAACCAAAATTTATCAAGCAACTGTGACTATGGGTGCTGTGAATAGCGGTCGTAATTGTTACTTGCAAAAAGTTGCTGCTGATGCTTTAAATAATTCGAGGAAGCAAGTCAAATTTTCTCTTAAATCGGGATATGGTGCTAGTGATTGCACTCGCAATTATGAAACCAATTTACGATTTTGGCGAAAATATGCTAATAACAATACTTTGGAACAGGTCAAGCAAGGTAAAGAAACTGCGATTTTGAGTGTAGTTGCACCACCGGGGACATCACAGCATCTTTGGGGTTTAGCTGTTGATCTAAGGGTATCAACACAAGCACAAAGACAAGCATTAAATCAAAATGGTTGGTTTCAAACCGTTGAAAATGATGTCCCGCATTGGACTTATTTAGGTGTTACAGAAGATAGTCTCAGTCAATGGGGTTTTAAAAAGAAGATTGTGCGAGGGATTTTGTATTGGTTAACACCGCTTTAATTTGGGTGTGGGGTTGGGGTGTGTGGTGTAGGGACACGATATTCTGTAAGGGCACGATATATCGTGCCCCTACGGTTGAATTTATAACTCAAGCCCGATGCTACAGTTTCCGCATATCGCCATAATTACTACAATAATGTGAAGTACGTAAGCTGTGGGGTTTTAAGAGTGGGTCTATTTGATGATTTGAGTCGGTTCCTCGAAAACCGTTTAGAAGAATTTTTACGGAATAATCCGCATTTAGAGTTAGATGTATTGTTAGACCAGTTACGGCAACAAGAGCAAGATACGTTAAAATTAATTGCCGAATTACAATTACAAGAAAAGCGATCGCAAGATGAAATCCTTGCCACTGCAACCGAAATTCAGAAATGGCACATTCGAGTACAAAAGGCAAAAGCTGCTAACCGTGAAGATTTAGCTGCCCCAGCCCAAGAACATGAAGCCAAATTGTTGCGTCAGGGAAATCAACAGTGGACGCACATGCAAGGTGTGAAAGAACGTACCAAGCAAGCCAAAGAATTGTTACAAAAAATTCAAGTACGTCGCCAAGAAGTGCAAGCTAAAGCAACCGAAGCTCAAACTACACGTACTAAAGCACAAACTCAGCAACGCATCGAAAATAATGGTTGGTGGGATACAACAGCTTCTTCGAGTCGTGTTGACGATTTAGAAGATAAGTTTCTGCGTTGGGAAACTGAAGACGAACTGGAAAAAATGAAACGACAAATGGGAAAATAGTTGGGAGTTGGGATTTAGGAGTCAGGAGTTGTCATATAGCAATTCCTAATTAGGTGAAGTATCGGTTGTAGGGGCGCAAGGCCTTGCGCCCCTGCCTTGGTGTGAAATGACTGCACATCATTCAGGTAATAAATGCTATATAACTTATAACTTATTAATTCATAACTCCTAACTCCCAACTCCTAACTTATTACATGACATTTCCGTTTTATTTTTATTTAGGTTCGTTCAAAATTCACCCGCATATTCTCTTTGAATCAATCGCCTATGCAGTTTCATTTAAATTAGTATTGCGTAACGTGCGGAAAGACTCGATTGCACCAAGTGCCCGAACTTCAGTAATTGTCGGTGGAATGGTAGGTGCATTAGTTGGTGCAAAGTTACTAGTTTGGTTGCAACATATCGATTTACTTAGGCAAAATCCCGAACAATTTTTATTACTATTGCTGCAAGGAAAAACAGTAGTTGGTGCATTATTAGGTGGGTTAATCGGTGTCGAGATTACAAAAAAAATTATTGGTGTTACAAAATCCACAGGTGATGCATTCGTTTATCCATTAATAGTGGGAACTGCTATTGGTCGAATTGGTTGTTTTTTGACAGGGTTAAGCGATAAAACCTATGGTACTGCCACTACATTACCTTGGGGGGTCGATTTTGGTGATAGTATTCACCGACATCCGACTCAAATATACGAAATTATATTTTTAATAAGTTTAATATTATTTTTAAACATTCGCAGACAATATCAGCATCAAGAAGGTGACTTATTTAAATTTTATTGAGTTACCTATTTAGGGTTCCGTTTTCTGGTAGATTTTATCAAGCCCGATTTTCGGCCACTTGTGGGCTTAAGTGCGATTCAAATTGCTTGTTTGATTGCTATTTTGTACTACTATCGCAGTCTTCCTGCTTTGTTTAAATTTGGTCGTGCTGTGAATCGTGGTTTTTGACTCACGCAGAGTCGCAGAGGTTTTATTCTCTGCGACTCTGCGCCTCTGCGTGAGATAATAAAGAGATTAAATTATGCCTACCCGCAACTACCTTTTTTACGCTTTAACCAATAGCGTTTGCTCAAAATGCCTCGTTAAAGTCGAAGCCAAAATTATTTTTCAAAATGACAAAGTTTATTTAGTTAAACATTGTCCTACTCACGGACGGGAAGAAGTTTTAATAGCTGACGATATCGAATATTATAAACAATCCCTCGAATTTATTAAACCTGGGGATATGCCACTCAAGTTTAATACACCAATTGAACGCAGTTGTCCTTACGATTGCGGGTTATGTCCCGACCACGAACAGCATAGCTGTTTAACTTTAATCGAAGTTACCGACCGCTGCAATCTTTCCTGTCCAATTTGTTATGCTGATTCGGGTGCAGAGGAAATTTCGAGTAATTCGCATCAACCTCGTCTTCACCGTACTTTAGTAGAAATCGAAAGGATGATTGATGCAATTGTTGCTAATGAGGGAGAACCGCAAATAGTTCAAATTAGTGGCGGTGAACCAACGATACACCCGGACTTTTTTGAGATTTTGGATATTGTCAAACGCAATCCCATCAAGCACTTAATGATAAATACAAATGGGGTGCGGATTGCGAAGGATAAAGCATTTTGTCAGCGTTTGAGTGAATATATGCCGGGAATCGAAATCTATTTACAATTTGATAGTTTCGAGGCAGAAGCTTTAAAGGAATTACGGGGTGCTGATTTGCGAAGTGTGCGGGAACAAGCTATTGCTAATTTGAACGAATACAATATTTCTACTACCCTGGTTGTTACGGTTAAAAAAGGGTTGAATGACCATGAAATGGGGAAGATTATTGAATATGGTTTGCAGCAAAAATCTGTACGAGGTGTGACATTCCAACCTATCCAAGCTGCGGGAAGACTCGAAGGATTTAATCCTAAGACTGATAGATATACTCTCACTGAAGTTCGCAGAGCTATTTTAGAACAAAGTCCACATTTTAAACCCCAAGATATTCTCCCAGTTCCCTGTCATCCTGACTGTTTAGCAATGGGATATGCGCTCAAAATTGGAGGTAAAGTGATTCCGCTAACTGGGTTAATAAATCCAGAAATGTATGTGAAAATAATGCCCAATAGCGTACTTTACGAACAAAATGAGGAATTAAAGAAACAGATTTTTGACTTGTTTTCGACAAGTCATTCCCCAGTTTCTGCGGCAAGTTCATTGAAACAACTTTTATGTTGCTTACCAATGCTTCCTGTTCCCGAAGGAATTACTTATTCAAATATTTTTCGGGTGATGATTGTGCAATTCCTTGACCCTTTTAATTTTGATGTTCGTTCGGTGAAGCGTTCGTGCATTCACATCGTCCATCCCGATGGTCGAATTATTCCTTTTGATACTTACAATATGTTTTACCGTGAAGGTAGTGCCGGAAATCACTTAGTTAATCGCAAGGTTTCTACGGTTGCGAATTCATAGGTAAAAATAATGTCGCAAAGCGATAATTCTATTATTAATTTCGTTCGGGGAATTTTTATAGTATTCGGCTCGCATGTATTAGTCTTAGTGCCTCTATTACTATTGGCTTGGATTGGCACTGTAACAAAAATAGACTATTTACAAGTACCTTTAGTTGTTCACTGTTTTGGTGTTGGCATTACTCAGCTTGTCTATGTAATTCTTATAGGTATTGATTATCAAAGACAAGGAGAATATGATGTCGTGAAAGGTATAATTGTTGGTGCAGTTATTACCGCTTTACTAAATGGAGGTTGCTGGTTATATGCATTTAGCTTCTCTAGATGAAAAATTAGTTTGAATAATATTTAAGTATTGTTATACTGTGAGCGGTTAGCACTTAGCTATTAGCTAAAAGCTAACCACTAAGCGCTAATAGCAATTTTATAAGCTCAATTTTTAGCTTTAATCTATGTCACAGCGAAATAATGAAGTATTGGAAGTAATTCGTGGAATATTGCTATTATTTGGTCTGCATATTGTTGCCGGAATACTAATATTTGTTATTGGTCTAATTATCGGTCAAATTTTTGGTAATTATACTTTCTTGGGTGTTTGGATATATGGTAGCTATGGCTTTTTCCTTTTACAGCTTTTATATGTTATTCCATTAGTACTTCGACTAAAACGACAAGGTAAAGTTGCAAGAATGAAGGGGGTAATTATTGGTGCAGTGATTACTGCTTTATTAAATGGTGCTTGTTTCTTAACCCTTTCTCGTTAGTTTGATTTTGTTTATATAGCATTTCTTAACTTACTGAGGTACAGCCATTTTACACCAAGATAAGGGCGCAATGCCTTGCGCCCCTACATACAGCATTTTGCGAGTAAATGAAGTACATCCCACCCCGCAAGCGGGGAGGGGCTGGGGGAGGGGTTCTTCTGTACCTCATTTAGAGGATGTTTGAAAAGTATATTTTGTCATGCTGTTCGCGTAGCGTTCCCGCAGGGTACGGAGCGATAGCGCAGTGTTCGCGCTTCGCGTTCCCGCAGGGTAGCATCTCTAGAACATACGGCAAGTCGGGATTCTAAGCCCTTCGGGCACGCTACGCGAACACTTCGCTTACGCTCCGTACCCTGCGGGAACGCTACGCTAACAGAATGACAAACTATACCTATGTTGGACTTTTAAAACATCCTCTTAGATGAAAAGTGCTGTAAATACCTCACTTGGTTAGGAATTGCCATAACATAGCTAATTTAACCTTCTTAGAGCCGTAAGGGCACGATATATCGTGCCCCTACATATTGCCCAAAACCAAAAACTGTTGTGAATAATGTAGAGACGCGTACCGCTAAGGCGGAACCCGCAGGGTAATATCGCGTCTATTGCCAGATATTTTTTATACCAAAATATTACTTTGTGTCGGGTAGTTGTAATTCTTTTTGGTTTGAAATCGAACTCATTGAAATTGTCTGGGGAGTTTCTAGCTGTGGTTGTTGGGGCATAATATCTCGAATGACGTTAGAGCCAGTATCGCTTAAATAATAGCCAACTATTTTATCGTAGTTGGAAACTACCGCTAAGAATGCACCACCTAAAATATAGATGGGTAAAGGTAGGTTCAGGTTAATTTTTTTAACCCAGTCGAATAGTTCTGCTAAAGCAAATAATACGAAGAAGCAAGCAAGCCAAATTCTCATGTTTCTGTTAGGGTTGCAACTGTTGACTAAAATTGTAAGTATTCCACAATTTTTTTAGAGATTAACACATTAATTGCTATATCTTACCGCACTCCATTCAAGCTTATCTATATGTGTTTATGCAGCGTGCTGTAGGCAAGTCTAGAAAACACATAGGTCATGGGTAGACCATGTAAAATGTAAAGAAACCAACAACAAAACCGATATGACTGATATCCCAACTAGTTCTGAATCCTCAACCAACGATCGCTCATCATTTCATTGGTGGCACGCCCTCATTATTTTAGTGATCGCCAACACGGTTAGCGCAATACCCGTCGGCTACAGGGGCGATAAAATCTTCTATAACAATTTTGTCCAGCCACAGTTTTCGCCACCCGATTGGTTGTTTGCTCCAATGTGGCTCTTTTTGAACGTTACTTCTCTCATCGCCTTATCACTAGTCACTAATGCAGTCGAACGATCTAACCGCCGTCAGATATTCTTAATTCTCGAAGGAGTCGGCTGGGTACTTTTTGCCATCTTCACTACGCTTTACTTCCTAATGCGTAGTCCGATTTTAGGAGCTGTGGATACAGTGGCTGGACTTTCTATCGGATTAGGTAGCCTAGCCTGTTGTGTTGGGATCGACAGGAGGGCGGCGTTTTTAATCTTGCTCCGAGTGCTTTGGTTATGTATTGCCAGCTACGTTTCGGTATACATTGCTCTGTACAACGGCGATGAATTCTTTCGTGGATTGGGCAACTGAAGTTATTTAACCCAGTAAACGCACTCAATTGCCAATTCAAAATTTAGATTTTTATACTTGTTCGGCATGTATCAGGTTTTTTAAACAGGAAAAGTGATTTATAAAATTATTTGAATGTAATATTAATGACATTTTATGTTTTCAAAAATCAAACCGGATTCCTATATATATTAGTGAGAAAAAGACTGTTTAATTGGTGCGGGATAAGTTATGAAAGTCAGAATCCGGGTTTATTGTGACCCCTTATTTTTTCCATTCGGTAACGGAGGCTGTGGTTTTAGTCAATAACTGTCCTCGTGAAATTACGTAGCAGGGTTTGGCGCGATCGCGTATTGCATCATAACAACTGGTTTCATCCAAAACTATCAAAGACGCAGGTTTCCCAACCTCGACACCATATTCATCCTCAATAGATAACGTTTTTGCCCCGTTGGTTGTCACCATCTCAAAACAAGCATTAATCTCCGGTATACCTGTCATCTGGCATACATGGACACCCATATGTGCGACATCAAGCATGTTTCCTGTACCCAAACTATACCAGGGGTCTTGGACGCAATCGTGTCCAAAACTCACATTTAACCCGTTTTGCCAAAGTTCCTTAACTCTTGTTACACCTCGACGTTTTGGGTAAGTATCGGCTCGTCCTTGTAAAGTAATATTAATGAGGGGATTGGCAATAAAGTTAATTTGGGCGCGTTGTAGAAAACCCATTAATTTGAAGGCATAAGCATTATTATACGAACCAAACGCTGTTGTGTGGCTTGCAGTAGTTCGTTCCCCCATTCCGGTACGTATCGCACAAGCTGCCACTACTTCGAGAAACCGCGATTGGTCGTCGTCAATTTCGTCACAATGGATATCAATTAAACGGTCGTATAATGCGGCTAATTCAAAGGTACGTTCCACCGACTTCACGCCAGACTCACGGGTAAGTTCGTAATGGGGGATACCGCCTACCACATCTGCACCCATTTGTAAAGCCTTTTCGAGTAGCGCTTCGTTTTCAGGTTTTGAGTAAATACCATCTTGGGGGAAAGCTACAACTTGAAGTGTCATCCAGTCTTTGACTTCCTCCCGCACTTCCAACAAAGCTTGGAGGGCAATCAGCTGCGGTTCGCTGACATCGGCGTGCGATCGCACAAACAAAATACCATACTCGGCTTGTTGTTTGAGCGTTGCTAGAGCGCGATTTTTGACATCTTCTAATGATAAACTCTGCTTGCGTTCCCCCCAAATTTGGATACCCTCGAACAATGTTCCGCTTTTATTCCAGCGCGGTTCACCTGCTGTGAGGGCAGAATCTAAGTGAATGTGGGACTCGACAAACGGGGGTGAAACTAACTTACCCTGTATATCAATTTCTACGTTTGTTCCTGTAGTAATTGATGGTGCAATTTCCGCAATTTTTCCGTCTTTGATGCCAATATCGACTAATTCCCCTGCTTCCGATGTCAAATTTAGCACCTGAGCGTGACGCAATAATAAATCGTACTTTTGACTCGACATAAAAAATTATAATTAGAATTTTGTAGTATAGTAAACATTCTAACTAGCTGGGAAAGTTTGGTGAAAATCCGGCACTGTCCCTTCTGTGTTATTGGAAATACCTTTTTACTTTGTATACTGCAAATGGCTAATTGAACTTTAAAAATCGCTATCTGCTTTGATTCATAAGGTTTTAGCTAATCGCTAACAGCTAACCGCTCCTTGCTATGTAAAGAAATATCTGCTTTAATCTACGAGGTTATAGATGCAAGCTCAACATACTTTATTTATTTGTACCACTTGTTCGAGTACCTGGAAAGATGGTAAACGAGTTGGTGAAAGTGGTGGAGAAAAGCTTCTTAAACAATTGCAGCACCACCATCAAAATTGGAAATTGCACGCAGAATTTGCAATTAAGGCTGTGGAATGCATGAGTTCGTGCAATCGTGCTTGTGCAATTTGTTTTACATCAACTAGTAAATACACGTATTTATTTGGGGATTTGCCTACAGATTTATCAGCTACAGAAATCGCTGGTGTTCTCGAATGCGCTGATAAGTATTACACGCACCCCCAAGGGAATTTACCTTGGTCTGAACGTCCCGAACCATTGAAAAAGGGAATTGTGGCAAAAATTCCGCCTGTGTAGAATGTCGCAAATTGACGCTGAAATATTTCAATTTGATATTTTTAGTAATATAATACGCGAGCAAGATGCTCGCACTACCAAATTTTTTTGATGGGTCGTAGCATAGGCGTCTCGCCTGTGCAGTCCGGTCAGGCGGGACGCCTAACCTACGGGCAATAATATATACCATCAA